>NZ_JAOTGJ010000011.1:0-59198 GCF_044427225.1 Streptococcus sp. 2022WUSS037
GAACGATGACAGCGGAATTATTTATCAAGTGGTATCAGGAGCAGCTATTGCCATCCTTGACAGAACCCCATGTCATCATTATGGATAATGCAGCTTTTCATCCCAAGAAACAACTAGATGAGCTTGCTGTGGCTAAGGGACACTATTTTCTTCCGCTTCCACCTTATTCCCCGGAACTTAACCCAATTGAACGATTCTGGGCTGGCTTGAAAAGAAAAGTGGCTGAGTTATTGAGGAGATTTCAATCGGTTGAGTATTCTTTGGAATACTATTTTAAAACTAAATGACTATAATAAATGGAAGGACGAAAATCGTTTCTCCAAAATTTTCTTTCGAGACTATCGCAGAGATGTGCAGACTGTCACTTACAAAATAGAGACAGAAATAGAAAAGCAATCAGAAAAGCCCTTCTCTCTCATCGCAGTGATAAAGAATTTCAATAAGTATACTCACTATATTTATGGTGATCAAATTGCTTCTGCTGCGGGATTAGAAGTAGTGGCGCCACGAACAGAGAAGGTTCCTAAAGAGAAGAAAGAGAAAGAACGCAAAGAACGAAAAAAAGATCGTTCGAAAAAGAACCGTCACTCACACAAAGAGCATAAAAAACAACATCGTACCAAAGAATTAACTGGACGTAAAAAATAGATTGGCAGTCAATCTCGGACTGTATTGATAGCGTAGAGGTTAAGGGTTCTCTAAGGAGAATGTATCGGCGGGAGCAAGGTCACCATAGGTATAACCGAGATTAAACCATTTTTTCCTTTGCTCAGAAGTGCCGTGGGTAAAACTGTCTGGAACGGTACGGCCGTAGGCTTCCTGTTGAAGAGTATCGTCACCAACTGCATGGGTAGCATTCATGGCTTCGTCAATATCACCAGCATCCAAGATGCCTTGTCCATCAACATATTTGGCTCAGGCTCCTGCATAATAGTCAGCTTGCAATTCTAAACGAACATTTAGCGCATTGCCTTCCTTATCGGATAGTTGAGCCCGTTTTTGATGGTAAGCCCCAAGAACTTCTAATTCATTTTGAACATGGTGACCAACTTCATGAGCGATGACATAAGCCATGGCAAAGTCACCAGCAGCCTTATATTTGCTAGATAATTCTTGATAGAAAGAAGTATCAATATAAATCTTGCGGTCAGCAGAGCAATAGAATGGACCGGCTTGGGCGGAACCAACTCCACATCCGGTTTGGGTTTGGTTTGTATAGAAAACCAGGGTTGGCGCTTGGTAGGTCAGACCATTTCTTGCAAACTCTTGTGTCCAAAAATCTTCTGTTGAGGCTAGTACCTTACTCATGAATTCTGCATCTGCATCTGCATCTGATACACTGGTACCACTTGTAGTGACTTGACTAGACTGATAAGGATTGGTGTTGGTCGTTGGTGAGAGTAGGCCACCTAGATTAGACATGCCGCCAAAAGCGAAGAGGAGGACCACTAGCACCAATTTTCCTTTCCAACCCAGACGGGAGAAGAGTAGGCTTAGTAAGAGATTACCCCCAGCAGAACCACCAGAGAAAGATGATCCCGAGCTCCTTTGACCTCTGCGGTCCTCAATATTAGAACTTTTTCGTAAATCATCAATTTTCATATAAAACTCCTTGGAATTGCTATTAAAATCCCTATTTTCTCACAAACTATTATATAGTAAAATGCAGAAAAAAACACTGGAAAACTACCAGAAATGTGACGTCCAGTTCTGTATAAAAGTGCATTTTTTGGTATAATAGTAGGGATACAGACAGAAGGAGTGGACATGGTTGAATATTTATCGGTTAGCCATCTAACCAAGTATTTAAAATTAAAATTTGACCGCGATCCGTATTTGGAGAGGGTCTATTTGACTGGGCAAGTGTCCAATTTCCGTAAGCGTCCTAGCCATCAATATTTTTCGCTCAAGGATGATAAGGCGGTCATTCAAGCGACCATGTGGGCAGGCGTCTATAAAAATCTGGGCTTTGAGCTTGAAGAGGGAATGAAAATCAATGCGGTTGGTCGTGTGCAGCTATACGAACCAAGTGGATCCTATTCCATTGTCATTGAAAAAGCAGAGCCAGATGGGATTGGAGCCTTGGCTATCAAGTTTGAACAACTGAAACAAGCTCTGACCCAGGAAGGCTTATTTAAGCAGGAATTCAAACAGGAGTTGCCACGGTTTACTAAGAAAATTGGTGTAATTACCAGTCCGAGTGGTGCTGTTATTCAGGATATTATTACTACGGTCCGTCGGCGTTTTCCAGGCGTAGAGATTGTTCTCTATCCGACCAAGGTGCAAGGAGATGGGGCTGCTCAGGAAGTTGTTGCCAATATTCAAAGAGCCAATGAACGGGATGACTTAGATGTTCTCATCGTTGGTCGAGGTGGTGGTTCTATCGAAGACCTTTGGGCCTTCAATGAGGAAATTGTGGTTCGGGCTATTTTTGAATCCCGAATTCCTATCATTTCTAGCGTAGGTCATGAAACAGATACAACTCTGGCTGACTTTGTGGCAGATAGACGAGCGGCTACCCCAACAGCTGCCGCAGAATTAGCAACTCCTGTGACCAAGGCAGATTTGCTGGGCTACCTCAATCAGCAGGAAAATAGAGCCTATCAGGCCATGACCAATCGTTTGAAATTCCTGAGAGGTCAGCTTGAAAAAATTAGCCAGTCAGTTATGTTCCGCCAGCCTGAACGCTTGTATGATGGCTATTTACAAAAATTAGACCGCTTGACCAATCAATTGCAGACACGGATGAAAGAACTCTATAGCCAGCAGAAACAGGCTAGTCTCCTACTACAGCAACGATTACAAGGTGTGCATCCAGGTCGTAAAGTAGAGAGTTTCCAAGAGAGAATTATCCAGCAGGAACGACTCTTGAAGAGCAATATGGCCAATATCTATGACAATAAGATGGCTAAGGCGGACAAGCTGATCGAGGCCTTGACCATGCTGGATACCAGTCGCATCGTGGCCCGTGGCTACGCCATGATTCGTCAAGATGGTCGAGTGATTGATAGTGTAGAAAATGTACAAATGGGTGAAAACCTAACCATCCAGATGAAGGATGGTCAACTTGATGTGGAGGTAAAACATGTCCAAACAGACGAAAACATTTGAAGAAAACTTAGCTGAATTAGAAGGAATCGTTACCAAATTGGAGCGAGGCGATGTGGCTTTGGAAGAAGCACTTGCTGAGTTTCAAAAGGGAATGGTCCTATCGAAAGACCTACAAAAGACACTAGAAGAAGCTGAAAAGACCTTGGTCAAGGTCATGCAGGCGGATGGCAGTGAAGTGGAGATGGACTAGTGGTTGCCAGTAAATTGCAGCGACTTGAGGAAGCCATGGTAGACTTTTATCAACCTCAGGTAGCAGAACGCCTCAACCAATCGGTTCTTTATTCGCTACAGGCTGGCGGGAAACGAATTCGCCCCTTGCTTTTATTGACTATCTTAGAGTCTTTTGGAATGGAATTAAAACAAGCTCATTACCAAGTGGCAGCATGTGTCGAGTTGATTCATACGGGAAGTTTGATTCACGATGACCTGCCTGCTATGGATAATGATGATTACCGTCGTGGTCGCTTGACCAACCACAAGGTTTACGATGAAGCAACAGCAATTTTAGCAGGGGACAGTCTCTTTCTAGATCCATTTGGTTTCCTAGTCCAAGTTGATTTACCAGCTGAGACAATCCTTGCTCTCGTGAGAGAGCTTTCCCAGGCATCTGGGACCTTTGGAATGGTTGCTGGGCAGGTCCTAGACATGGCAGGAGAAGGGCAATCTCTTTCCTTGGAGCAATTACAAGCCATTCATGCAAATAAGACTGGGAAATTATTGACCTTCCCCTTTGTAGCAGCAGGTATCATTGCAGGTCAATCGGACGTGGTAATCAGCCATTTGCGACAAGCAGGTCAATTAGTTGGTCTAGCCTTTCAAGTTCGGGATGATATTTTGGATGTGACAGCCACTTTTGAGGAAATCGGAAAAACTCCTCAAAAAGATGTAGTGGCAGAGAAGTCCACCTACCCTGCTCTGATGGGCTTGGAGGCCTCAAAAGTATTTCTAGAAGATAGCTTGAATCAAGCAATCAACGAGCTAGATCAAGTGGCTAAACAAGTCCCATTTTCAACAGAAAAAATCAAAGAAATCATAGAAAGTTTACGAATCAATGGCTAAGGAAAGAGTAGATGTACTAGCTTTTAAACAGGGGCTTTTCGAGACGAGAGAGCAGGCCAAACGTGGTGTTATGGCTGGACTGGTTGTATCGGTGATCAATGGCGAACGTTATGACAAACCCGGCGAGAAGATTGATGAGGGAATTGAACTCAAAATCAAGGGGGAAAAACTCAAGTATGTCAGTCGTGGCGGTCTCAAATTGGAGAAAGCCTTGCAGGTTTTCCAAATATCAGTTGAGGGTCAAACGACGATTGACATTGGGGCATCAACAGGTGGATTTACGGATGTTATGTTGCAGGCTGGTGCCAAGCTGGTTTATGCTGTGGATGTCGGTACCAATCAACTCGCTTGGAAATTACGTCAGGACGAGCGCGTGATCAGCATGGAACAGTACAATTTCCGCTATGCTGAGTTGGAAGATTTCGAACTTGGTCAACCAAGTTTTGCGTCCATTGATGTCAGCTTTATCTCCCTGAGCTTGATTTTGCCAGCACTCCATCGTATTTTATCGGAAGGCGGCCAGGTTGTTGCCCTGGTTAAACCCCAATTTGAAGCTGGACGGGAACAGATTGGGAAAAATGGCATTGTCAAGGATAAGGCAGTTCACTTGAAGGTCTTGGAAGATGTGACAAAGATGGCGGTGGAAACAGGTTTTTCTGTCAAAGGACTGAGTTTCTCACCAGTTCAAGGCGGTCATGGCAATATCGAATTCTTGGCTCATTTAGAGAAATCAACTCAACCAAACCAGATTGACAAAGAGGTCATATCAACTACAGTCTATCAAGCACATGAGGAATTTAAAAAGGATGAATAAACGAGAACGATTAGAAGTCATTAAAGATTTGGTAGTCCGATTTCCTATTGATACACAGGAAGAAATTGTTGAACGTCTAGAAGCAATGGGTGTCCATGCGACACAAGCAACGGTTTCACGTGATATCAAGGAATTGGGCATTATTAAGGTTCCATCAGCAGATAAGGGATATATTTACGGTTTACCAAAGGCAGGTCTTGTTAAGGTAAAATCGCAGAATGTTTTTGAAGTCTCAGTGATGGATAAAATGATTAATCTCCGTCTGGTACCCGGAAGTTCTGCTGTGGTCAAACGCCAGATTTTGGAACAATTTCAAGAACATGTTTTTTCAATTATTGCTGACGATGATAGTATTTTAGTCATTGTAAAAGATGAAGGAGTTATTCCAAAGCTTGAACAAACGGTTAGAGGGTGGTAGCCATGTTACTAGAAGTGTCCATTAAAAACTTCGCCATTATTGAGCAGGTATCACTGAATTTTGAAAACGGGATGACCATCCTATCTGGTGAAACAGGTGCAGGTAAATCCATTATCATTGATGCCATGAATCTGATGCTAGGGGCGCGTGCGACGACAGATGTTATCAGACATGGGGCCGCTAAGGCTGAGATTGAAGGTCTTTTTTCCTTTGAAAATAGCAGAGCTCTAGAGCAGATTTTGCTTGAACAGGGGATTGAAGTGGCGGACGAACTCATTATCCGTCGTGAAATCCTACAAAATGGCCGTTCGGTCAGCCGTGTCAATGGACAAATGGTCAATTTATCTGTCTTGAAACAGATTGGGCAATATTTAGTAGATATTCATGGTCAACATGACCAGGAAGAATTGATGAAATCCCAGCACCATATCCGTCTTTTGGACAGTTTCGGAGAAGATGAGTTTTGGAGTCTTAAAGACCGTTATCAGACAACCTTTGATGCCTATCGTAGTCTTCGCAAACGAGTTCTTGAAAAGCAAAAAAACGAGCAAGAACACAAGGCGCGGATTGAGATGTTGGAATACCAAATTGCTGAAATCGAAGCAGCAGATTTGAAGTCTGGCGAAGATATTCAACTCAATCAGGAACGCGATAAACTGCTCAACCACAAACAAATTGCAGATACACTGACCAATGCCTATGCACTGTTAGACAATGAAGATTTTTCAAGCTTGAACAACCTACGCTCAGCTATGAGTGACTTGCAAAGTCTGGAAGAATTTGATCCAGACTACAAACAGCTCTCTTCTAGCCTGACAGAAGCTTATTATGTCGTTGAAGATGTGACCAAGCGTCTCAGTGATGTGGTGGACAATCTAGACTTTGATGGCAATCGTCTCTTGCAATTGGAAAGTCGTCTGGATTTGCTCAATACCATTACGAAGAAATATGGTGGAACTGTCGATGATGTTTTGGATTATTTTAGTAAAATCAGCGAAGAATACAATCTATTGACAGGCAATGATTTATCTGGTGATGATTTGGAAGTTCAGCTTAAGAACTTAGAGAAAGAATTGGTTGAACGAGCAGGTCAGCTCAGCCAATCACGCCATGAATTGGCAGCTGTTTTAGAAGATATTATCCGCCAAGAATTGCAAGACTTGTATATGGAGAAAGCTCGTTTCCAAGTTCGATTTACCAAAGGAAAATTTAATCGAGAAGGAAATGAAACGGTAGAATTTTACATCTCCACCAACCCAGGTGAAGACTTCAAGCCTCTGGTTAAGGTGGCTTCTGGAGGAGAATTGTCTCGCTTGATGTTGGCCATTAAGTCAGCCTTTGCCCGTAAAGAAGGTAAAACTTCTATTGTCTTTGACGAGGTGGATACAGGAGTTTCAGGTCGTGTAGCCCAGGCTATTGCCCAGAAAATCTATAAAATCGGTCAATATGGTCAGGTCTTGGCTATCTCACATTTACCACAGGTCATTGCCATCGCGGATTATCAGTTCTTTATTGAGAAAATTTCCGACGAACATTCGACCGTTTCTCGTGTCCGTCTCTTGACCAAAGAAGAGCGTATTGAGGAAATTGCCAAGATGTTAGCCGGTGACAAAATCACAGATGCAGCCCGTAATCAAGCAAAAGAATTAGTAGAAAAAGGTTAGGTGACTAGCCTTTTTGCTTATGTCCAAAGTTTATTTTTTGGTCAAAATTTGTTATAATAGATGGCAAAATTGAAGAGAATTGTAGGATGAAATATGTCAAAGATTAAGATTGTTACGGATTCAAGTACGACTATCGAACCCAGTTTGGTCGAAGAATTGAATATAACAGTTGTTCCATTATCTGTTATGGTTGACGGAGTCGTCTATTCAGATAATGACCTTACAGAAGGGGAATTTTTGGGATTGATGCGAGGATCGAAAAACTTGCCAAAAACAAGTCAGCCCCCAGTAGGTCTCTTTGCGGAAACTTTTGCTGATTTGGCTAAAGACGGCAGTCAGATTATCGCCATTCTCCTGTCGCATGCCTTGTCAGGGACAGTAGAAGCTGCTAGACAAGGAGCAACCCTTTCTGGCGCTGATGTGACAATACTCGATTCAAGCTTTACAGATCAGGCTGAAAAATTCCAAGTTGTAGAAGCAGCACGCATGGCACAAGCTGGTGCCAGCAAAGAAGAGATCCTTGCAGCTATTGAAACAGTCAAAGAAAAAACGGAATTATACATCGGTGTATCAACCCTAGAAAATCTAGTCAAGGGTGGTCGTATTGGACGTGTTCAAGGGATGTTGAGTAGCCTACTCAATATCCGTGTCATCATGGAAATGAAAGACCATCAGCTAACTCCGATTGTCAAGGGACGAGGCAATAAGACCTTTAAAAAATGGCTGGAAGAGTTCACGGCAACTCTAGCAGATAAAAAAGTAGCCGAGATTGGTATTTCCTATTCAGGAACGGCAGATTTTGCAAATGAAATGAAGAGTCAATTACAAGAGTACGTCTCAAAAGAAATTTCTGTCTTAGAGACAGGCTCCATTATTCAAACTCATACCGGTGAGGATGCCTGGGCTATTTTGATTCGTTATGAATAACAGGAAGTTGATTCAAGGCTTTGTTTACTTTTTCCTCTGTCTTTTAGCTTCTATTTTCCTTTTTCACCACATGATTCCCTCCGCTCCGTCTTTGTTGACAGACAAAGAAATTAGTAGTAAGGAGCGGACAACACTCACCTATCTTGCTTTAGGAGATTCCCTGACGGAAGGTATTGGAGATACAACTGGACAGGGGGGCTTTGTTCCCTTGTTGGCTCAATCTCTAACTAACGATTATGGTTATGAAGTAGATTATAAAAATTTCGGAGTTTCTGGGAATACCAGTAATCAGATTCTTAAGCGAATGAAGGAAGATGGAGAGCTGATAAGCTACTTAAAAACAGCAAATCTGTTAACTCTGACAGTTGGTGGCAACGATTTGCGCAAAGCTATTATTAAAAACATTGCCAATCTCAAAGTTTCAACTTTTGATAAGCCCGCAAAAGATTACGGAAAACGATTGGATACAATTATTAAGACAGCGCGTAAGAATAATCAAAATCTTCCCATCTATGTTGTCGGGATTTACAATCCACTCTACCTCAATTTTCCTGAATTGACAGAGATGCAGACAATTGTTGATAATTGGAATACTATGACAGAACAGATAACTGAAAAATATCAACATGTCTATTTTGTTCCGATCAATGATTTGCTCTATAAAGGATTGGAAGGGGAGGCTGGTATTAGTCAAAATGGTAGCCAAGTTACCAATAATTTACTGTATGAGGAAGACAGTTTCCATCCCAATAATACTGGATATGAGATTATGAAAAAAGCGATATTGGAGAGAATGAATGATACCACGGAAAGCTGGGAACCTTAATATTTGGAAATGGCTATTTTTAGCCCAGTTGGCTTTATTGATTGGTTGCGGAATAGTCCTCTATACACGGATTCAAACAGATAGAGAGGATTTAACGAAGCTCGTTCAGACTAGTACAGAAGATACCAAGGTTGGGACCTTCTCCACTAATAGGGAACAGCTCAACCAAACCCTCACTAACTATCTAAAAGATTATCAGACGGAAGAGTTTTCCTATCAATTATTCGTAACGAGTCAGCAAGTTGTTTTTGAAGGCAGCTATCAGATTTTTGGTGTGACTATCCCACTCTATATTTATTTTCAACCTAGCAAAGTGGAAGATGGCAGTATTTTGTTACGGATAATAGAAATATCAGCTGGCAGTTTATCCTTGCCGAAAGCAGAGGTATTAGCCTATTTACAAAAAAATTATAAACTACCTGCCTTTGTAAAAATAGACTCTGAACAAGCGCAAGTACAGGTTCAACTGACAGAACTGAAGAACAAATTTGGTCTGTATGGAAAGGCGAATACGATTGATTTGTACAACGATCAATTCATTGTTGATATCTACAGAAAAAGACAGTAAAATAGCGTTAAAAACTTGACCAAACGCCTAAAATTCGGTACTATATAGAAGTGAGTAATAACTCAGAAAATTATTGGAGGACTTAGCAAATGGCTAATAAACAAGATTTGATTGCAAAAGTTGCAGAAGCAACTTCATTGACTAAAAAAGACTCAGCAGCAGCTGTTGATGCAGTATTCGGAGCAGTAGCAGACTACCTTGCAGCTGGTGAAAAAGTACAATTGATTGGTTTCGGTAACTTTGAAGTTCGTGAGCGTTCAGCACGTAAAGGTCGCAACCCACAAACTGGTAAAGAAATCGAAATCGCAGCTTCAAAAGTTCCAGCATTCAAAGCTGGTAAAGCTCTTAAGGATGCAGTAAAATAAAACAGTCTGGGGATAGACTGTTTTATCCCTCGCCTAGAAATAAAAGAGCGAGGAATAACGTGAAAAAGCCTATTGTATCAACGTTTCTACGCTGTGCAGTAGGCTTTTTTCTGTATTTTGGGACAAATAAGGGGCAAAAGCATTTTGCGTCAAAAGAGGGAGAAGCTTTATACTCAATGAAAATATAAAGTAGCCTAGGAAACGAAGCCGAAGATAGAACTC
Source organism: Streptococcus sp. 2022WUSS037 (assembly GCF_044427225.1). Lineage (NCBI taxonomy): Bacteria > Bacillati > Bacillota > Bacilli > Lactobacillales > Streptococcaceae > Streptococcus > Streptococcus sp. 2022WUSS037. The sequence continues at coordinate 9,975 of NZ_JAOTGJ010000011.1, forward strand.
TGTTACTTTCTTATTTCAAGGTAACAGGCTGAAAACCTCCACTGGAGTTTTTCACTCATCAAGGCTCTTGACAACGGTTAATTTTGATTTTCGAAGAGTATTAGTAGTTCTCTACAGTACACATTCTCGTTTTAAGACAACAAAAAAACCAGCCTTGGCCAGCTGATTTTTTAGGAGATTTATGAAAAATTTTAGGATACACTTATAGTATACTCGAATTTTCAGATTCTTCATCGGTCTGTAGACCTATTTTGTTAAAAAATAAACATGTGTTATAATAGAAAAAATAAAAAAAAGGGGAGATTTTTTATGACAATCCGTAAAGCTAGACAATCTGATATTCCAGTTTTAAATGAATTGCTTCAAGATATTTTACAGGTGCATCATCAGGCACGACCAGATATTTTTAAAAGTGCAGGTCAAAAATTTTCTGAGGCTGAATTAGTAGCACTTTTGGAAAATCCAGATAAGCCTATTTTTGTCTTTGAGCTAGAGGGACAAGTGGTTGGGCATCTTTTTTGTGAATTATCTACCGCAACAGGCGATGTTTTAGAACCAGTTAAAACCTTGTTTATTGATGATTTGTGTGTAGCCAATTCGGCGCGTGGTCAAAAAATTGGCGAGCAACTGTATGAATTTGCTCTTTCCTATGCTAAGGAGCAGGATTGCCACAATCTTACCTTGGATGTATGGGCTGACAATGCAGGAGCTGTCCGTTTTTATGAACGCCAAGGAATGAAACCGCAAAAGTTCCGTATGGAGCAAATAATAGAGTAAGGCTGGGCAAAAAGCCCAGAACCACTACTCAGAGTTCGTGTCAACATCTCAGCGCAGTGGTTGATTGGCAGATTTGTTCGTGTTTTGCACTCCAAATCTGACCATTACGACTGTTGCGAACAAAGTTCGCTTCATCTCCAACCTCCAAAGGTTCCCCGAACCTTTGGAGCTATGCGGGGGTGGGAGTGAAACAGTCTGGGGATAGACTGTTTCAGCTCAACAACTTAAAACGAAAAATTGTTGACGAACTCTTTTTATTTTGGTCGTGTTCTTTCCCACTCCCAATGTTCTCTCATTTTTGCTAATAAGTTTTGAGCAGTTTCTAGGTTGCTGTGCTTTTCTTTTCGCAGGAGTTGGGCTAGTTGGTCTACTTCATGCTCCTCGGCGCCAGCAAGTAGCGCTAGGGATTTTGCGTGGAGCTTCATGTGACCAGCCTGAATCCCTGAAGTAACAAGAGCACGCAGGGCAGCAAAGTTCTGACAGAGACCGACAGAAGCGATGATAGAAGCTAATTGGCGTGCCTTTGGTTGTTGGAGAAGGTCAAAAGCGACTGCTACCTTTGGATTGAGCCCGATAGAGCCACCGACGGAGGCGATCGGAAGAGGTAGGGTGATGGAGCCGACCAAGTGCTCGCCATCAATAGACCAAGTAGAAAGCCCTTTGTATTGCCCATCACGGCTGGCATAAGCATGGGCCCCGGCTTCGACTGCCCGCCAGTCATTTCCTGTAGCGATAACGACAGCATCTATACCATTAAAAATCCCCTTGTTATGGGTAGCAGCTCGATAAGGGTCCACTTGCGCCAGTTTGCTTGCTAAGGCTATTTTTTGAGCAGTTTCTTGAGCAATGGCAGAGCTGGTAGCCAGACTAGAGATGGCTATATGACATTGGGCGGTTACCAGTGACTCCGTTGCATAGTTGGAGAGGATTCCCATCAAAGCCTGTCCCTTGCTGAGCTTTTCTAAATCATCCTTAATCGCTTCTAACATGTTATTGAGGATATTGGCTCCCATGGCTTCTTGTACATCAACTTGAAGATAGACAATCAAAAACTCATCCTTACTCTCAACAGTCAATTCTCTTGCACCGCCCCCTCGTTTGACAATGGAAGGGTGTGCTTGATTGGCAGTTTCTAAAATACTCTCCTTCTGGTCAAGAATCGCCTGTGTCGCTCTGCTATGGTCCGAAATATCGTAGAGCGCAACTTGTCCAATCATGATACGGTTATGAATAGTCGTTGTAAAACCGCCAGATTTAGCAATGATTTTGGCTCCGAAAGACGCAGCTGCAACCACAGAAGGTTCTTCAGTAACCATCGGTACAGAATAAGTTTGTCCATCCACTAGAAGTTCTGGAAGTACAGAAAAAGGTAAGGAAAACGTTCCTAGATGATTTTCTGCCATCTTTCCCGCAATTGCTTCTGGCAGGTTTTTGTCTTTGTATAGAATGTCTAAGCTATCTTCGGATAGGGAACGATTCTGACGGAGAATATCAATGCGCTCTTGGCGTGATTTTTTATAAAATCCGGAAAAAGTTGACATAGTTTCCTCTTTCTATAGGAAAGCGCCCCTTGGTGAGAGCCAAAGGGCGCCGTTTTGGCTTCTATTTACGATAGATACGTTTGTGATTGTCCACTTTGATAAGGGCAAAGGGAGTTTGGTCTTCTGGTAGGTCAAGGGATGAACCAGTTTCATCAAGGGTAATTTCTTCAAAGAAGACTTGTTCGTATTCCTCAATGCTGAGTTTAGTACGCTGATTGAGTTGTTCTAAGCGATTTTCCTGCAGGTGGTCACGATAGCCTTCCACGAGTTGACCACTGAAAATTTCACAGACAGCACCGCTACCATAGCTATAAAAGAGGATTTGATCCCCTGTCTCTAAAGCTCTGCTATTTTCCAAAAGGGAAAGGAGGGAGAGGAAGATAGAGCCAGTGTAGATGTTGCCGACAACCTTATTATAGACGATTGCTTCTTGGAAACGCTCTGTCAAACGTTCCAATGTTTCTTCGTCCTGAGTGATAGCCTGCAATCCTTTAAGACCTTGTTTGGAGAAAGGAATGTGTAAGCACATGGCAGCAAAATCGTTGAGGGTTTTGCCTGTTTTTTGTTGATAGTAGTCGAAAGTTGTCGTCAAGCAATCGGTGTACTGTTCAGTTGAAAATTTACCATCAACACGTGGATATTTGTCGTAGTTAGGACGCCAGAAGTCGTAGATGTCACGTGTCTGGCAGACATTATCATTGTTGAGGACCAAAATTCGTGGGTTTGCGGTTACCAACATGGCAACTGCACCAGCACCTTGGGTAGGTTCACCGCCAGAAGCGACTCCATATTTTGCAATATCACTAGCAATGACTAGGACTTTTGATTCTGGGAATTGAGCGATATGGCTTTTGGCAAGACTTAGTCCAGCCGTTGCACCGTAACAAGCCTCCTTCATCTCGATGGAACGAGCGAAGGGCTGAATACCGAGTAATCCATGAATGGTGACGGCAGCAGCCTTACTTTGATCTACGCTAGATTCTGTACCGACAATAACCATGTCAATGGTTTGTTTATCTTCTTCTGTCAGAATGGTTTCGGCAGCCGTTGCACCAAGACTGATAATATCTTGAGTGATAGGAGCTACAGCCATTTCAGACTGAAGAAGACCAATCTTAAATTTATTTGGGTCCACATTGCGGGCTTGGGCTAAATCAGCCAAATCTAAAACATAATCGGGTGCCGCAAATCCGATTTTATCAATACCGATGTTCATAATATATCCTTTGTGTACAAATGATAGGTTAACTTGTTTGCGCATTGGAAACGATTAGGGAGATGCCCTGACCGCCTCCGATACAAAGTGAGCAAAGACCAAGCTCTTTTTCTTGCTTGATTAATCCGTGAATCAGAGTGACTAGGATTCGACTACCACTAGCTCCGATTGGATGTCCAAGGGCGATAGCACCACCATTGACATTGACTTTTGCAGGATTAATGCCGAGTTGTTTGACAACTGGAATTGATTGGGCTGCAAATGCCTCGTTGAGTTCAAATAAGTCAATATCTTCGACGGATTTGCCGATTTTTTCAAGGGCTTTTTGACTAGCTGTTATAGGACCTAACCCCATATAGGCAGGATCTAAACCGCTTGTTGCATAGGCCTCAATATAGGCGAGTGGCTGGATATTTAGCTCACTGGCTTTTTCATCAGACATGAGTACCAAGACAGCACAGCCGTCGTTGATGCCAGAAGCATTGGCTGCGGTGACGGTTCCATCTTTTTTGAAAGCTGGACGGAGTGTTGCCAATTTTTCAATTGGCGTCAGACGAGGATACTCATCTGTGGCAAAAATAGTTTCGCCTTTTCGGTTTTTTAGTCTAATAGGAACAATTTCGTCAACAAATCTTCCCTCAGCAATAGCTTTTGCAGCCTTCTCTTGGCTACTGTATGCAAAAGCATCTTGCTCTGCGCGACTGACTTGATAGCGTTCAGCAACATTTTCTGCAGTAATGCCCATGTGATAGTCGTTGAAGGCATCTGTCAAACCATCTGTTAACATGGAATCTTCCAGACTAATATGCCCTAATTTACTACCAAACCGGCTAGTTTTGGATAGATAAGGTGCCTGGCTCATGATTTCAATGCCTCCAGCCACAACTACATCATTGTCACCGAGAAGGATTGATTGTGTGGCAAGAAGGACTGATTTGAGACCAGAACCACAGACTTTATTGACTGCATAGGCAGAGGCTGTCTGAGGAATGCCTGCACGAATAGCAATTTGACGTGCAATATTTTGTCCTTGTCCTGCTGAGAGAACATTTCCGAAGATAACTTCATCAACGCTGTCTGCAGGGATGTTTTTATTAGCTAAGGCTGTTTCGAGGACTTGCGCCCCTAAATCAGCGATTTCAATATCTTTCAGACTACCTCCGAAACTGCCGATGGCAGAACGATAGGCAGACACGATAGCTACTTTTTTCATGATAACTCCTATAGTGGTATCGTTTTGAACTGTCGTGTTCAGCCTTACTATTATACCATTATTTTGTCTTTTTTCTAAGAAGAAAGATAGGTCTAGAGACTGAATTTACATGAAAGAGTAATGAAAGCGTACACAGATTGTGGAAAGGCTGGCATTTTTTTACCTTTTCGTGTAAAATAGAGAAGTATAAGAGGGGAACCTCAAAATTTAAAGGAGAATCCATAAATGGTAAAATTGGTTTTTGCTCGCCACGGTGAGTCTGAATGGAACAAAGCTAACCTTTTCACTGGTTGGGCTGATGTTGATTTGTCTGAAAAAGGTACACAACAAGCGATTGATGCAGGTAAATTGATCAAAGAAGCAGGTATCGAATTTGACCTTGCTTTCACATCAGTTTTGAAACGTGCTATCAAGACTACAAACTTGGCTCTTGAAGCATCTGATCAATTGTGGGTACCAGTTGAAAAATCATGGCGTTTGAACGAACGTCACTACGGTGGTTTGACTGGCTTGAACAAAGCTGAAGCAGCTGCTGAATTTGGTGATGAGCAAGTTCACATCTGGCGTCGTTCTTATGATACTTTGCCACCAGAAATGGCTAAAGATCATGAGTATTCAGCACACACTGACCGTCGCTATGCACACCTTGATGATTCAGTTATTCCAGATGCAGAAAACTTGAAAGTAACGCTTGAGCGTGCTCTTCCATTCTGGGAAGATAAAATTGCTCCAGCATTGAAAGACGGTAAAAACGTATTCGTAGGTGCACACGGTAACTCAATCCGTGCCCTTGTAAAACACATCAAACAATTGTCTGATGACGAAATCATGGATGTGGAAATTCCAAACTTCCCACCACTTGTATTCGAATTGGATGAAAACTTGAACATTGTGAAAGAGTACTACTTGGAAGCATAATTCATTTAAGGCCTGAGTTCGCTCAGGCTTTTTTAGTTTTGAATATCGGATTTTTCATAGAGAGTATGGTATACTGGTGGTATTAAAAGGTAGGAGGAGTTTATTATGACAAGTAAAAAAATGCTACATGCATGTTTGCGTGTTGAGAACTTAGAAGCATCTCAAAAATTTTATGAAGAAGCATTTGGATTTAAGGAAACCCGTCGCAAGGACTATCCAGAGCACAAGTTTACCTTGGTTTACTTAGCACTTGAAGGGGATGACTTTGAGATTGAATTGACCTACAATTATGATCATGGTCCCTATATCGTAGGGGATGGCTTCTCGCATCTAGCTCTTTCTTCGGATGACTTAGAAGGGGACAATGCGAAACATAAAGAATTGGGCTATCCAACGACAGACATCAAGGGCTTGCCAGGAAGTCCAGGTCGTTATTATTTTGTGACAGATCCAGATGGCTACCGTGTGGAAGTCATTCGTGCAGATTAATTTAGAAAAGATTGCCTAGGCAGTCTTTTTCTTTTCAGAAAAAAATCAGAAAATGGCAGAAGGGAGGGCATTAGGAAGTAAATCAATTATTTATACTCAATGAAAATCAAAAGTAGCCTAGGAAACGAAGCCGAAGATAGAACTCTGTTACTTTCTTATTTCAAGGTAACAGGCTGAAAACCTCCACTGGAGCTTTTCACTCATCAAGGCTCTTGACAACGGGTAATTTTGATTTTTGAAGAGTATTACCTAATCTTTTTATGAGTTTTTATAGAACTGTCTTGACAAGAGCCTTTAAATGATTTAGCATAGTTTATATATGTTTTGAATGGGAGGTTGGAGATGAAAAAAGTTAGTTTTTGGTTGGGAATCAACATCGCCTTGCTCGGCATGATGGTAAGTTTGGCTGTATGGTTATTTGCAGGACTTCAAGAAAGACAGGTTAGTCAGTTTATCGAGGAAAAACAACAAACCATCCTTGCTAAAGGAAAAAGCAAAATTCAAGAGGGGAATATTGATACGACCCATGTTGTGGCTGCCTTACCTACAGATGATGCAGGTCAAGTCTTAGGACCTGTAGAAAGTCGAATGATTTCGTATGTTCAAAGACGCTTTGGTCATAAAAAACCAGCAGGAAAAATTCAAAAACTGGTCTTTGTTTCGTCAATAGAGGGAAAAACGAATTTTAAAAATGTAACAGCTCGTGAAATTCAAGCGGAGCACTATAAAGTAGACAACTTGCAAATTAAAAAGCAGGATAAACTCCCGTCTGAGCGTGTGTTGTTGACGCAGGACAATGAATTGTTTACCCTGGAAGATTTATTACCTAATTTATCCTCTGCAGCAAGTATTATTGTTGATCAGCTAAGAGACGCCTTACTTGCTCAAGGAATGGAAAAGACTGATGTAGAAGCGATTGTCAAAAAATTTGAAACAATAGACTTAAATGCTATCTCCTTTAGTTATGGAGACAGCCAATTAAACTTACAATTACCAGATGGTTACGGCATCAACCAGTTGGTTCTACCAATTTCAGATTTGTACCCAGTAGTGAAGAGTGATTACCTAGTAGATGCTGATAAGGTTGGCTATGATGAGTATATGGCTGCACAAGTTGTGGATAAGAAACATTTGAGACAGGTAGCTCTAACCTTTGATGATGGACCAAATCCGAACACAACACCGGTAGTTTTAGATTTACTGAAAAAATATAATGCCAAAGCAACTTTCTTTGTAGTTGGTAAGGCTGTAGCTGGGAATGAAGCTATTCTCCGTAGAATGGTAGCAGAAGGGCACGTCATCGCCAACCATACGTGGAATCATCCTAATCTGGTCACTATTTCTGGGGAGCAAGTACAGAGAGAAATTCAAGATACACAGGCAGCTATTGCTGAAGCTACAGGTATTGTACCAACAATGGTTCGCCCTCCGTATGGTTCGGTTAACCAGGCTGTTGTCAATCAGATGGGAATTCCATCGATTTATTGGTCGGTCGATTCTAAAGATTGGAAGAGTCGCAATCCCCAAGCCATTTTGAAAGAAATAAAAGAACAGACTTGTCCAGGAAGTATTATCCTAATGCATGATATTCATCAGTCAACAGTTGATAGCCTCGAGTCTGTATTGCAATACTTAACAGGTGAGGGCTACAATATGGTTACTGTAACAGACTTACTCGCCAGTCCTCTCAATCCTCAATTAATCTATTATTCACAAGAATTATCTGGTCCAGCCCAGTAAGAATGATAAAAGGCTTAGAATCATGTTAGTAGAAACACTGGTTCTAAGCCTTTTGTATATTGTTCATTATATTTTGTAGAGCTCTTGATTCTTGAGAATGACTTCTTGGACGGAGGCATACTTTTTCAATTGTTTTAATTCGCTAGGACTAGATACTAGGGTGATGACAAGTCCCTCCTTGCCCATGCGTCCAGTACGTCCAGAACGATGAGTGTAGGCTTCTTGGTCAAAAGGAACTTCAAAGTTGAGGACACATTCTAAGTTGTCAATATCGATACCACGTGCGACCATATCTGTAGCAAGTAGAAGATTGAGTTCGTGATTTTTGAAACGTTCGATGATGACCTTGCGGAATTTTACGTTGACATCAGAGGCCAATGAAACTGCATTCACTCCATTATAGAGTAGTTTATCTTCGCTTGCACCAAGGTCTGATAGGCTGTTAAAAAATGCAAGAGCACGAAAATCAGGGATATTGGCAAACTTACGTAGAGTTTCCAAACGTTCACGCTTATCTACCATCATATAGCAATGCTGGATATTATCCAATTTCTGCTCAGATAAATCAATACTTTCAATGTCTTCGGCAATTTTTTGACGGTCAAATTTAGCTGTTGCACTCATGTAGATCAACTGGTGGTCACGAGGTACATAGTTAATAATCTTTTCGACAAACTGATATTGAGAATCGGAGAATAGCTGATCAAATTCATCTAGGATGATGGTGTTAATATTCATCATCTTGATTTTTTTCAATTTAATCAACTCGAAAATACGACCAGGTGTTCCAATCAGTATTTCTGGTCCTTTTTTTAGTCGCTCAATCTGGCGTTTTTGACTGGAACCAGATAAGAATAGTTGAGCAGTCAACCCAATTGTCTCCGACCAAGTCTTACAAACATCAAATATTTGGCCAGCCAGCTCTGTATTTGGTGCGAGGATGAGCAATTGTTGGGCTTTTTTAGGAGTTAGGGCTAATAGGCTAGGCCAGAGGTAGGCAAGGGTTTTACCAGTACCAGTTGGACTAATTGCTAGTAGAGATTGGCCATTTTTAATTGGCTCGAAGGCTTGAACTTGGACTGGTGTAAAGTCCTCAAAGCCAAGTTGAGTCAGCTGGTCTATCCAGCCGGTTGGGAAGTTAGTTTTCATGGGTATCCGCCTTAAAGATTATTCCTGCGTCTTGACGCATGGTGTAAAGTGTTTGATGGACGCTTTCTGCCACATCCAGCCATTCATTGGCTAGGTCGTGATTGCCTGTCTGTATAGCTTGGGCAATGGCTTGTACCTCTTCTAGCATAGCATCTTCCTGAGCTCGGATAGGTAGGACTACTTGGCTACCATCATGTTTTGTGAAAATAGCAGAGCTGATATGCTGGCATGCGTTGAGTGTTAGTGTTCCATCATTTGTATAGATTTCGCTCGCTAGATTGCTCGTAATATTTTTTCCTGCCTGAATGTGGACGATATAGTTGTCATAAATGAGTTGTCCCGAACCATTTAAGTCAATACTAGAAGGTAGCTGTTGTGCTACATAGCGGGCCGTTCTGGGAGTTCCCAAAATGCCGATAGCGGCGTAGAGCGTATAGACACCTAGATCCATGAGAGCACCACCGGAAAAATCAGTTGAAAAGATATTTGGCATTTGCCCACCTAACAATTCAGGCATCTTAGAAGAATACTTGGCATACCCAAATGAACCACCTAAAATCGTTTTATCCGCCAAAAATTCACGGATAATGGTTTGAGCCTGTTCGTGATAGTTTCGAGCAGCCTCAAAGAGGAAAACATTATTTTCTTGGGCAACGCGACGCAATTGTTCTAATTCCTGAGGTGTAGAAACCATGGGTTTCTCAACAATAGCATGTTTACCAGCAGCTAGAACAGCTTTTGCCTGTTCAAAGTGCAGGGCATTTGGACTGGCAATATAGACAACATCAATGGGAGCAGAAAGAAATTTTACCCATTCTGTGTATAAATCGACTCCTTCATACTGCTCTGAAAAGGCAGCAGCAGTTTCTAGTTTACGGGAGAAAACAGCCTGTAGCTGATAATGTCCACTTAAATGGGCCGCCTCTATAAAACGATGAGAGATGTCTGAGGTGCCAACAATACCAAAATTAAGCATAAATTCTCATTTCTTTTGTGTTATCCTTTTCATTATACCATGTTTCATGGTAAAATAGTATTGAAAATAGAAGGAGATGATGATGACTCAGAAACCCATTATTATTGGCGTAACCGGCGGATCTGGGGGTGGCAAGACAAGTGTGTCGCGTGCCATTCTGGATAATTTCCCAAATGCTCGCATATCAATGATTGAACACGATTCTTACTATAAGAATCAGTCACACCTAACCTTTGAAGAACGGATACTGACCAATTATGACCATCCACTGGCTTTTGATACGGATTTGATGATTTATCATATCAGTGAGCTATTAGCAGGACGTTCAGTGGATATTCCGATTTATGATTACACTCAGCACACACGTTCAGAGAAGACCTATCGTCAGGAACCACAAGATGTATTTATTGTGGAAGGTATTTTAGTATTGGAAGACAAACGGTTGCGGGATTTAATGGATATTAAGATATTCGTCGATACTGATGACGATATTCGTATCATTCGCCGCATTAAGAGAGACATGGAAGAGCGTGGCCGTAGCTTAGATAGTATCATTGAGCAGTACACCTCGGTGGTGAAACCAATGTATCACCAGTTTATCGAGCCAACCAAGCGCTATGCAGATATCGTCATTCCTGAAGGCGTCAGCAACGTTGTAGCCATCGACTTGATTAACACCAAGGTGGAGAGTATATTAAGAGAGCGTGGTTAAGATGCCGAAGCAAAGAATATTACCTCATATCATATTAGGGATTATGGGTGCTAGCGGTCAGATGGTAACTGGCAAACAGATTACCGACTATGTTCAACGTGATTTAGGAGAATTTTGGCAGGTAGCTCATAGCCAAGTCTATCCAGAGCTAAAACGCATGACCAAGGAAGAGTTGATTACCTGTCATGCGGTTCCTGGCAACGAAAAAGAAAAGCAGTATGCAATGACTGCCACAGGTCGTCAGATTTTAGACGAATGGTTATCTGTTCCAAATGATGAAACTCCTCAACAAAAGGATTTGTTTTCTATTAAAATGTTCTTTATCCGTGATAAGAATGATCCACGGATACCAGGTTTATTGGAGAATCAAATTGAATTAGTCACCAAGCACTTGAAACACCTAGACAGTCGTAAAGTTGAGTTGTTCTCAACCAAGGAGAGTATCCAAGATAACTACGGTCATTACTTGATTTTGACCCGAGCCATTGAGCGCAATCGTGCCCAGCTCAAATGGTTGGAAGATACCCTAGCAAGTTTGTAACGGTTCGGATTTCCGAATCGTTTTTCCTTGTGTCCTGTTTTGGATTATGTTAGAGTAAGAAGAAATGTGACTAATTGGAGGAATGTATGTCAATCAAACAGATGGTTAGTATGGCGCTAGTAGTTTGGAATTTAGTTGTCTTCATTACCTATGGTATGGATAAAGGAAAGGCAAGAAAGAACGTCTATCGGATTTCAGAAAAGACCTTATTACTCATGTCCTATTTTGGTGGCGGGCTGGGTGCCTGGGCAGGTGGAACCCATTTTCGGCATAAGACACAGAAAAAGTATTTTCAACTAGCCTGGTTTGTCGGTGTCGCCATAGATTTGGCACTTCTTTACTGGATTTGGTTGGCAAGCTAGAAGAGGTTGGCTATCCAGCCTTTTTTTGTTTTCTGAAAATGCGAAAGAACCTATGAAAGCGATGAAAATCACGAATCTTCCACTAAATTGCCGACTATTTCTTGACAACTTACTTTTTTTTTTAGTACAATGATAAACGTGCCTTTTGGCATAAAAAAAGAAATGTAGGCATTTCAAATGGAGGTTTATATGATGAAACGCAAAGAACGGATTGACCGAGCAAGGTTGCACAAATTAGCCAGACTAGGAATTGGGTTGGTAGCTTTTACAGCATTGGGAGGAGTGCAGCACCCGATAGGATTAGAAACTGGTGGTTCAACAAAGGTTTATGCTGAGGAAAGTAAGTCAATAACTTACCGTGTTCACTATTTCCTAAATGACACTAAAGAAAATGGAGGCTTACCATCCTATACAGATATCGCTCCATATAAAGAAGGAACTATCATACAGGGAGAAACAATAACTGAAATTGCACCACAGATAGATGGATATGTTCTAACAAAGGAAACTTGGAATAGTGATAAAGACGTTGTTACTTACGATAAAATGACGGCTATTGAGGCATGGAGTGATGCAGAATATGTTAAGTCCATTATGTTCTTCTACGATAAGGTTGAGTCTTCCGTTGTTGAAAAGCCAGCTGAAACACCAACGGAGCAACCGCCTCAGCCAATCACTTTCCCAGTTCGCTATGTTTCCGTTGACTATGCTGCTGATAAAGGTGTGGTCATTACAGGTGTTCTCTATGAAACAACGGCTACTGTTGAGCCTGGCGGAACTGTCATTATTGAGAATAAAACATTCGATGGTTATAGTCTAGATACAATGGAAGGACCTTGGAAAACCGAGCATAGCTATGAAGATGTTGTAGCTGCAGGCTGGTCAGATGGAATTGACCTTCGGTATTCTGCTAATACACCAACTATTGATAATACCACCGACACGGCTAATAGTTCAGTGGATGTCGCTTTCCAAGAAGCTAGTATCCGACTCTACAACTTGCTGATGACAGCTAGTCGCTTAAATCCAGAAGACTATACAGCAGAATCCTATAATAAATACTATGATTCACACGATGAGTTTGGATTATATGGAACAATTATATCTGTTCTGGACGAATATAAAGAAGTAGTCAATGGGAATATTAAACTAGAGGATAGATGGGATAATGGAGCTTCACCAAAAGCATGGTTGACGGTAGTATACAATGCTAATAGTACCGTTTTAGAGCAGGCTTTGGCAGGATTAGTAGCTATTCAGCAAGAGACACCAAGTGACAGCAGTTCTGCAGGTACAGACGAGGGGACAACTGGAAAAACTTCGCAAACTCCGACAGACAAACCAGTCACCCCTCCAGCTGAAACTCCTTCAGTCGAGCCACCAGCAACCCCACCAGCTGACAGCAAGCCGACAGAGACAAGTCCAGTTACCAATCAGTCAACACAAAATCAACCAGCCCAAACAGGTGATCTTGGTTCCCAAACTGATAAGAAACCAGTCAGTCAACCTGCTCAAGAAAGTCAGTTGGCACAGCTTCAAGTCAAACAGGCAACTGTCAAACCTGCATCAACTAGTCAGTCACAGGCAAAAAGTTTACCAGCTACTGGTGAAGCCAGCTCCGTCCTACATCTGACAGGTATGGGCTTATTGGGACTAGCAGGTCTGGTCGTGAAAAGACGTTCAGGCAAGTCATCTTAATTAAGAACCCTGTAAACGAGATCGACAGGTCTCGTTTTTTGCTGATTTCTAACAATACCTACTGTCAAGCTCCGTCTTTCTATGCTATAATGTTTTTATGACTAAAGAAGAAAAAATTTCAAATTATCAACTATTATTGGCTCAATTGGAAGCTCTTCTTGATGGTGAAACCAATGCTTTGTCCAATCTGTCCAACGCTTCAGCTCTGCTCAATCAAGCTCTGCCTAACTCTGTCTTTACAGGATTTTACTTGTATGATGGTAGTGAATTGATTTTGGGGCCTTTTCAGGGTGGCGTTTCCTGTGTTCATATTGCACTTGGAAAGGGTGTCTGCGGTGAGGCTGCTGCCAAGGGTCAGACCATTCTCGTAGACGATGTTCGTCTGCATGACAACTACATTTCCTGCGATGCGGCAGCCCTGTCAGAAATCGTTGTGCCAATGGTGAAAAACGACCAATTATTGGGCGTTTTGGACTTGGATTCGAGATTGGTAGCTGATTATGATACGATTGACCAAGACTATCTAGCAAAGTTCGTTGCTCTCTTGGTTGAGAAGACGGACTGGAATTTTGCTATGTTTGGAGAAAAACGCTAATGTACCAAGCTTTATATAGGAAGTACCGAAGCCAGACCTTTGGAGAAATGGTGGGGCAGGAGGTGGTGGCGACCACGCTCAAGCAGGCCATTGAGCAGGGGAAAATCAGCCATGCCTATCTTTTTTCTGGACCTCGTGGAACGGGTAAGACTTCGGCAGCCAAGATTTTTGCCAAGGCCATGAACTGTCCTAATCAGGTTGGAGGTGAGCCTTGTAACGATTGCTATATCTGTCAGGCCATTACCGAGGGCAGTCTGGAAGATGTGATTGAGATTGATGCGGCTTCCAACAATGGTGTGGATGAGATTCGTGATATTCGTGATAAATCGACCTATGCACCTAGTCTTGCGACCTATAAGGTCTATATCATCGACGAGGTCCACATGCTGTCTACTGGAGCCTTCAATGCCCTCTTGAAGACCTTGGAAGAGCCGACTGAAAATGTGGTCTTTATTCTAGCAACGACGGAATTGCACAAGATTCCTGCTACCATTCTGTCAAGGGTGCAACGATTTGAATTTAAGTCCATTAAGGTGACGGACATTCAGGAGCACTTGGCTGCAATTTTGACCAAGGAAGGGCTAATCTTTGACGAGCAGGCTCTGACGATCATTGCGCGTCGGGCAGAAGGGGGGATGCGGGATGCCCTATCCATTTTGGATCAGGCTCTCAGCCTTAGTCAGGATCAGCAAGTGACCTTGGAAATTGCTGAGGAAATTACGGGTTCTATCAGCTTGCGTGCCTTGGATGACTATGTGGCAAGTCTGCGTCAAAGGGATAGTGTCACAGCTCTCCAGCATCTACAAACCTTGTTTGACCAAGGAAAGAGTATGAGCCGTTTTGCGACAGATCTTTTGCACTATTTGAGAGATGTCCTTATCGTGCAGACGGGTGGTGAGGATACGCATTTAACAACAGGTTTTTCAGAAAATCTAGCTCTTGAGCAGGCACGGATTTTTACCATGATAGAGATGGTGACCAGGGGGGTGGCGGACATCAAGTCCAGTCCTCAGCCGAAGATTTACGCTGAAATGATGACCATTCGTTTGGCTGAAGATAGTTCTCCTTCGGGGGCAATGGCAGAGCTGCCAGCTGATTTACTGGGTCAACTAGCCAGTCTGCAACAACAAGTTGCGGATTTACAGAAACAACTAGGTCAATTATCTAGTCAACCAAGTACTGTTAAGCCAGTTTCACGCAAGCCACAGGCTCCGAAGAAGTACCGATTGGATACCAGCAAGGTTCATGCAATTTTGCAGGAAGCTATGGAAAATCCAACCTTGGCGCGTGAAAATTTGACTCGCTTGCAGAATGCTTGGGGAGAAATTATCGAGAGTCTGTCAGGAGCAGATCGTGCCTTGCTTGTTGGTTCTCAACCAGTTGCTGCCAATGAAAATCATGCGATTCTAGCCTTTGATTCTCCGCTTAATGCTGAACAGACGATGAAGCGTGACAATCTCAATACCATGTTTGGAAATATTCTCAGCAAGGCTGCAGGTTTTTCGCCACAGATTTTAGCTATTGCTCAGGAAGATTGGGTAAGTATTCGTGCTGAATTTTCGGCGAAAGCAAAAGGGCAAAAGACACAAGAAATCGAAAAAGAAGCTAGTCCAGTCCCAGAAGAATTTGGCTTTCTCGCAGATACAGTTGAGATTAGAAATGATTAGAAAATGAGGCTGAGCAAAAAGCTCAGCACCGCTTCTCAAAGTTAGTGTCAACATCTCAGCGCAGTGGTTGATTGGCAGATTTGTTCGTGTTTTACACTCCAAATCTGACCTAATCAACTGTGCGGGGGTGGGAGTGAAACAGTCTGGGAATAGACTGTTTCAGCTCAACAACTAGAAATAAAGACTTGTTGACGAATTCTTCTATGAATGGTCGAGTTCTTTCCCACTCCCGAATAGTTTTGATAGATATTTTATACTATATTCAATCCTAAATATTTTTCATATCTCCTTAAGAAAGCACCAATTAGATTGGTGTTTTCTTGTTTAGAAAAGACTCGAAACCTATCAAGAAAGCATATAAAAATTCAGCCAGTTGACTGAATTTTTGGTATAATCTATTTTATGAAACTTCCACAATTTCTTTTTTTAGCCATTACAACTATTTTAGCTGTTTATTTTATGAATGCATCGATTTTGACAGGAGATTTCTTGATTGCAGGTATCTACGCCTTTATCGCCTATCGGAATCTTCATTTTGCCTACAAGGTGACTAAATTTATTCGTTTGGTGGAGAAGCAGACCAAGAAGTAAGGCTGATTTCTCCGCTGGAGATAATTTTTGCTTTGCCGTTATCTAACTGGATAACCAGGTTTCCTGTATCAGTAACAGCGATGGCAGTACCCTTAAATTCAACTTGATTTTCTGCAAAGCTCACTTGTTGGCCAACGACAAGTGATTTTTCTTTGTAAAGGGCAATTAGTTCCTTCTCATCGGTTTCTAAGAAGGCTTTCCAGATGGCAGTAATGAGTTGATTGCGGGTAAATGGTGGTTGTTCCTCGAAAAGATTTCCTGCAGATTGTTGTAATTCCTTAGGGAAATCGTCTATGCGGACATTGATGCCGACACCAATAATGACATCGGTTACCCGTTGGTTTTCCATAGAAGAAATAGCCTCAGTGAGGATGCCAGCGACCTTTTTGTGTCCGAGATAGATGTCATTGACCCACTTGATTTGGACGTCCAGGTCACAGAGGGACTGGATGGCCTTCACAACAGCAGCTGCAGCTAAAATGGTGTAGGGCTTAAATTCTAGAAATGGAACATTGGGAGAGAGACGAAGCGACATATAAATGCCACCTGACTTGGATGCATAAAAGGGTCTCCCAAATCGTCCCTTGGCTTTATTCTGATAGGGAGCTAGATATAGGGCAGGACTAGTATGACCTGATTCAATACCTTGTTTGGCATCTAGTTGGGTCGAATCGCTGTTAGCTTTCAGGTAGACAGGCAGTTGGAGTTCCTTTGCAATCAAGTCTGGCAGTAGCAAATCCCCATCGGCCAATTTGTAGCCACGATTGCGGGCAGCCTCAATAGTTAAACCATGCGTTTCTAACTGACGAATGGCTTTCCAAACTGAAGTCCGAGAAATACCCAATTCCTGAGCCAAATCTTCTCCGCTCATGTAGTCGTCTTTTTCTTTTAATAGTAAATAAATCTTCTGGTAGGTTTTCATGTCTTCATTATAGCAAAAAATTCGTCTAAAACGTGATATAATAGTTTCAAATAAGGAGGTTTTCATGAAGACACTTGATTACATTGTTACATTGACCAACACTCCGTCGCCAACTGGTTTTACGACGGATATTATGAATTACATCAAGGCAGAGGTTGAAAGTTTCGGCTATGTTGCTAGTAAGACCGCTAAAGGTGGTGTTTTGGTGACAGTTCCGGGGGAAAATGACCAGGAACACCGCATGGTGACTGCTCACCTGGACACACTGGGGGCCATGGTTCGTGCAGTGAAACCGGATGGCCGACTCAAAATGGATTTGGTGGGAGGATTTGGATACCCTTCTATTGAGGGAGAAAATTGTTTGATTCATTGCGCTAAAAATGGCAAGACTTTCACAGGTACTATTCTCATGCACCAGACCTCTGTCCATGTCTATCGGGATGCCAGTACCGCTGAGCGCAATCAGACCAACATGGAAATTCGTTTGGACGAAAAAGTGACCAATGCGGACGAGACGCGGGCCTTGGGTATTGAAGTCGGAGATTTTATATCATTTGATCCTCGGACCGTCGTGACTGAAACTGGCTTTATCAAGAGTCGTCACTTGGATGATAAGGTATCCGCAGCTATCTTGCTTCATCTTTTGAAAGTTTATAAGGAAGAGGGAGCGATCTTGCCTTATACGACACATTTCTATTTTTCAAACAATGAGGAAATCGGCTACGGTGCTAACTCCAGCATTCCTGCTCAGGTGGTTGAATATTTGGCAGTCGATATGGGGGCAATGGGAGATGACCAGCAAACTGACGAATACACAGTTTCTATCTGTGTCAAGGACGGCTCAGGTCCCTACCATTATGAACTCCGTCAGCACTTGATAGCCTTGGCTGAAAGAGATGGAATTCCTTACAAGCTGGATATTTATCCTTACTATGGTTCCGATGCTTCGGCAGCTATGCGAGCAGGTGCAGATGTTAAGCATGCCCTACTGGGTGCTGGCATTGAATCTAGCCATTCCTACGAGCGGACCCATTTGGATTCTGTAGTTGCGACTGAGCGGATGGTAGATGCCTATTTGAAATCAGCAATGGTAGATTAAGATGAATGAAAGCCGTTTTTTAGAGTTATTCAATGACTTGGATAAGGTCTTGCGTAAGGTGTGCGGTGTTGCGGATGGGGAATATGCAGATGTAGGCTCTATGTTGACCAAGGCAAAGGAATTGACGCGACATAATCCCGTTGAGGCGAACTGGGATAAACTCTATGTGGCTCGTCAGTTGCGTAATCTCATGGTTCATGAGAAACGAACAGGTTTGAAGGAAGTAGCCCAACCTTCGCAGGAATTGATCACTGTTTTGGAAAAAGTGATAGCCCAGTACCAAGAACCGGTTACCATTGTTGACTATTTGCAAAAGACCCAGAAAATTAAGCCGGTTATTTTTGAAGCCAAGGACAAATTGATAAAGGCTTTAGAAATTGTGGAGCAAGAGCATTTTTCTAAGTTTCCTATTTTTTCTGATAAGGTTTATCAAGGCCTGGTTTCTGACAAGGGATTGACAAATTGGTTGGCCAAGGCAAGTAAGGAAACGGGCTCTATACGTGAAAAATTGATGGAGGCTAGTCTTGAAGATGTACTAGCTTGTGAGGAAGATAGTATTCAGGTAATTGTTCTGCCAATAACAGCCCATCTTTATCAGGTAATTAATCATTTTGAGGGGCGTAAGCGCACAACCGTCCTAGTCAGTCGTCAGGCGAGCGGGAAGCTTCATTCGCCAGAGGATATAGTCGGAATTATCACGGCTCAAGACTTAGTAGCAATTTATGGAATGGTGGATTGAGCAGAAAGGAGAAATCATGTCAACAAATCGTTTAGCCTGGGATGAGTATTTTGCGGCGCAGGCGCTCTTGATTGCCAATCGGGCGACTTGTAAACGTGCCAAGGTCGGTGCTGTCTTGGTCAAGGATAATAAGGTTGTAGCAACAGGCTACAATGGCTCGGTTTCAGGGACAGAGCATTGTTTGGAACAGGAATGCCTAATGATTGACGGTCATTGTGCTAGGACCTTGCATGCAGAAGTCAATGCCATCTTGCAGGGAGCAGAAAGGGGCATTCCACATGGATTTACAGCCTATGTAACCCATTTTCCATGTCTTAACTGCTCCAAGCAATTATTACAGGTTGGTTGCCAGCGTGTTGTCTATATCAATGAATACCGAATGGACGACTATGCCCAGTACTTGTATAGAGAAAAGGGATGTGAGTTGGTTCATTTACCGCTGGAAACGGTCAAACAGGCCATTGCAGAAGCAGAATTTATTTAGTAAGGGAGGTTGTCTTGCACACCTCTCTTTATTTTTTGGAAAAATACTAGGATAGTCGCCTAATATATGCTATACTAGAAACGTTATTAAGTCCCGAAAAGGTAGTCCGTAGACTAGTTAATATTTGCAGAAACACATAAAAACAATGGAAGAAACTGGTAACTTTTACTAGTGATTATAAAACTTTATACATTTCAGTTACTTTTTTTCAAATAGGGCTGGACTTATACAGTTTGGTATTGTTTTTGCTCTTTGAGCATCTGGAAATTTCCCTTGCTCAAGACATCTGTCTCTCGCAAAGAACTAGTCTTCGACTAGTTCTTTGTAACCTTAGTAACCCGCTAGTTTCTAGCATATATTCTATTTTAAGGGGGACATGTTTATGTCAGAACGTAAGTTGTTTACGTCTGAATCTGTTTCGGAGGGTCATCCGGATAAGATTGCAGACCAGATTTCAGATGCCATTTTGGACGCTATTTTAGCAGAGGATCCAGATGCGCACGTAGCGGCGGAGACGGCTGTTTATACAGGTAGTGTTCATGTGTTTGGAGAGATTTCAACCACTGCCTATGTGGATATTAACCGTGTGGTACGTGATACGATTGCGGAGATCGGCTATACAAAAGGTGAGTATGGTTTTTCAGCTGAGTCGGTTGGGGTTCATCCGTCACTTGTAGAGCAATCGCCAGATATTGCCCAAGGCGTTAATGAAGCTTTGGAAACTCGTCAAGATGCTAGTCAAGATCCATTGGATTTGATTGGTGCAGGTGACCAGGGGCTCATGTTTGGTTTTGCAGTAGATGAAACGCCAGAGCTCATGCCATTGCCCATTTCACTGAGTCACAAATTGGTGCGTCGTTTGGCCGAGTTGAGAAAATCTGGTGAAATTGCTTATCTGCGTCCAGATGCTAAGTCACAAGTAACAGTTGAATACGATGAAGACAATCAACCTGTTCGTGTGGATACTGTCGTTATTTCGACCCAGCATGATCCAGAAGTTAGCCAGGAACAAATTCGTCAGGATGTCATTGAGCGTGTCATTAAGGAAATTATTCCAGCTCAATATTTGGATGACCAAACCAACTACTTTATCAACCCAACTGGTCGTTTTGTTATTGGTGGACCTCAAGGGGACTCTGGTTTGACAGGTCGTAAGATTATCGTTGATACCTATGGTGGTTATTCTCGTCATGGTGGCGGTGCCTTTTCTGGTAAGGATGCGACCAAAGTGGACCGTTCTGCTTCTTATGCGGCACGCTACATCGCAAAAAATATCGTCGCAGCTGGTTTGGCTAAAAAGGCGGAAGTCCAATTGGCTTACGCTATCGGTGTTGCTCATCCAGTTTCAGTTCGCATCGATACCTTCGGTACGAGTACAGTAGCGGAAAGCAAATTAGAAGCAGCTGTTCGTCAGATTTTCGATTTGCGCCCAGCTGGTATTATTCAAATGTTAGATCTCAAACGTCCGATTTATAAACAAACTGCAGCCTATGGACACATGGGACGTACCGATATTGATCTCCCATGGGAGAAATTGGACAAGGTGGAAGCCTTGAAAACTGCTGTTTTGTAATGAAATAGTTGTCCATTTAGTGAGAAGTTTATGAAAGCGTTAATTGTCTTTGCACACCCTAGAAAAGAAAGCTTTACACATGCTTTGGTTGATAGAGTGGCGGAAGCTCTGCTGGAAAATGGAGCAGAAGTCGTCATACGAGATTTATACGAAATAGGATTCGATCCCGTGTTACGTGGAGAAGATACCATTCATATTG
Source organism: Streptococcus sp. 2022WUSS037 (assembly GCF_044427225.1). Lineage (NCBI taxonomy): Bacteria > Bacillati > Bacillota > Bacilli > Lactobacillales > Streptococcaceae > Streptococcus > Streptococcus sp. 2022WUSS037. Next base: position 31,176 of record NZ_JAOTGJ010000011.1, read on the forward strand.
AGGATGGTAAATTTGTACGTCAGGCAACTGTTTTTCCAGCAGATGTTCAAGTTGAAATGGATTTGATTGCCGAAAGCGACTTACTAGTCTATATATTTCCGAGTTGGTGGAATGGAATGCCTGCTATTATGAAAGGTTACGTAGACCGTGTATTTCAACATGGCTTTGCTTACAGTTTTGAATCTGATGAACCACGTAAATTATTTTCCACTAAGAAAGCTATTTTCTTTACGCCAACAGGGCAGCCGCAAAATGCAGATGGAAGTCTGACACCGATTGATCAAGCGATGAAAACCCTGACCTCAGAATGGCTTTTCAACAGCAACGGTGCTCAAGTCATTGACCATATCTTCTATGGGCGAGTACCTTATTTAACGAGAGAAGAGCTGGAGCTGTATCTCGTGGATGCAAGGGAGCAAATTCAGAGAATTTTTCATAAATGATGAAGAGAGATTCACTAATAGTATATAAATATGAAGGACTGAGTTCATTAGCTCGGTCCTTTTGCCTGCACGACAAACGCAAGAAGAAAACATTGTTTTCAGAAAACTTACTTTCATATTTTATCGTCATTTAGTTTTTCTTTTATTACTTCGTTAATTCGCCTTGCCTAACTTCAGTTATATCTGTGGCTCATTACCTCGTACTAAAAGTAAACTAAAAGACTATATACAGTTTTTTAGCAAAAATTTATGCTATAATTAGTCTGAGTTTGAGGAATTACTCATGACTAAATGTAAAAAAACTATGAAAATAAATTAAAAAAATGCATGTAATAAGAAAATGGTTACATGCATTTTCTTCAAGCGTACGGCGTGTTTTGCCTGCTATATAACTAGCTTTTTCCAAGACTTTATGATAGAATGAAACGTATGCCTTTTTAGGCAAATTAAGAAAGTGAATGTTAGTATGAGAAAAATTGTAATTAATGGTGGAAAAACACTGAAAGGGTCGGTTACCGTTAGTGGTGCAAAAAACTCAGTTGTTGCTCTTATTCCGGCCATTATTCTTGCAGATGGGATTGTTACTCTGGACGGAGTACCTGCAATCTCGGATGTAGATAGCTTAGTTGATATTATGGAAACAATGGGCGCGACCGTCAAGCGTGATGGTGAGACGCTTGAAATTGATCCTCGTGGTGTGCAAGATATGCCAATGCCATTTGGTAAAATCAACAGTTTACGTGCTTCTTATTATTTCTACGGGTCACTCCTTGGACGCTTTGGTCAGGCAATCGTTGGTCTGCCAGGTGGCTGTGATTTGGGACCGCGTCCGATTGATTTGCACTTGAAGGCTTTTGCGGCCATGGGTGCTGAAACGACTTATGAAGGTGAATACATGCGTTTGGCAACTAATGGTCAACGCATTCAGGGAGCGCATATCTTCATGGATGTGGTCAGTGTCGGTGCAACAATCAATACCATTTTGGCTGCGGTTAAGGCTGAGGGTCGTACGGTTATTGAAAATGCGGCGCGTGAACCTGAAATTATTGATGTGGCAACTTTGCTTAACAATATGGGGGCACGTATCCGTGGTGCTGGTACAGATATTATCACCATTGATGGTGTGGACAGTCTAAAAGGAACACGTCATCAAGTGATTCCAGACCGTATTGAAGCAGGGACTTATATTGCCCTTGCTGCTGCTGTTGGTGAAGGTATTCGTATCGATAATGTCCTTTATGAACACTTAGAGAGTTACATCGCTAAGTTGGAAGAAATGGGTGTTCGCATGACCATTTCTGAAGATAGTATTTTTGTTGAAAAGCAAGAGAAATTGAAGGCGGTAAGCGTGAAAACTTCACCTTATCCAGGTTTTGCGACAGACTTGCAGCAACCCATTACACCTTTACTGCTTAAGGCAGAAGGTACTGGTACGATTGTTGATACGATTTATGAAAAACGTGTTGGACATGTGCAGGAGCTTGCAAATCTTGGAGCAAAAATCTCTACTCGTAACAACCATATTGCCTTTGAAGGTCCAAATCAACTGACAGGTACATCTGTTAAAGCTACTGATTTGCGTGCGGGAGCCGCAATGGTTATCGCTGGTTTAATGGCTCAAGGGCGTACAGAAATTACAAACATTGAGTTTATTCTACGTGGTTACTCAAATATTATTGATAAGCTGACAGAATTAGGTGCAGATATTCAATTGATTGAGGATTAGAGAGCCTAATTGAGAACTACAATCTCAAAACGTAAACGATTTAAAAAACGAAACAATCTGGGGCTGGGAGTAATTCTCAGCCCCTTGGGTACACTATGACACTTTGGACAAGACTAGCAAAGTTTGCTTGCTTTGAAACAGAACGCTTGATTTTACGCCCATTTTCCTATGAAGATGGAGAACATTTCTTTGAAATTGTATCCAATCCAGAAAATCTTCCCTTTATTTTTCCGGCCTTGGAGGATAAGAACCTGGCTCTTGCGACTATGGTTGGAAAATTCATGCGGTCACCTTTGGGCAAATGGGCTCTGGTGGATAAGGTTTCTAGGCAGATGATTGGTGCGCTTTGTTTTGAAAAATTAGATGAACGTTTGCTAACTGCGGAGCTCAGCTATTTCCTAAAAAAAGACTACTGGAGTCGAGGGCTGATGACGGAAGCGGTGAAAAATCTGGTCTTTCTAGCCTTTTATGAATTCGGTCTGAAGGAATTGACCATCATCACCCATGAGGAAAATGTGGCCAGTCAGATGGTAGCTAGAAAAGCGGGCTTTGTGCAGATCGAGCAATATAAGGGAAGTGACCGTTACAGTCACAAAACAAGAAATTATAGAAAATTTAGCTTGAAGAAGACAGATTTTATATTAGAAATATATGAGGAGAATGAATGATTACCATTAAATCACAACGAGAAATTGATGCAATGAACCGTGCTGGAGATGTTCTGGCTGGTATTCATATTGGTTTGCGAGAGATTATCAAGCCAGGTGTGGACATGTGGGAAGTAGAGGAATATGTCCGTAAAACGTGTAAGGAAAAGAATGTTTTGCCACTCCAAATTGGTGTTGATGGAGAATTGATGGATTATCCTTATGCGACTTGTTGTGGATTAAATGACGAGGTCGCTCATGCCTTTCCGCGTCATTACAAACTTAAAGAAGGTGATTTACTGAAGGTCGATATGGTTTTGAGTGAGCCCTTAGACAAAGCGGTAATTGATGTTTCTAAGCTCAACTTTAATGATGTCAAGGCTATGAAGAAAATCACCCAGACCTATCGTGGTGGTTGTGCGGATTCCTGCTGGGCTTATGCGGTTGGTCAGGTCTCTGAAGAAGTTCAAAACTTGATGGACGTGACTAAGGAATGTTTGTATCGTGGTATCGAGCAAGCCGTTGTTGGCAATCGTATCGGTGATATTGGTGCAGCCATTCAAGAATATGCAGAAGGTTTGGGCTACGGTGTTGTTCGTGACTTGGTGGGTCACGGCGTTGGACCAACCTTCCACGAAGAGCCGATGGTTCCTCACTATGGAACTAAAGGGCGTGGACTCCGTTTGCGTGAGGGCATGGTTTTGACTATCGAGCCTATGATTAATACAGGGACTTGGGAAATTGATACGGATATGAAGACTGGTTGGGCTCACAAAACACTTGATGGTGGCTTATCTTGCCAATATGAGCATCAGTTTGTCATTACTAAGGATGGTCCAGTTATTTTGACCAGTCAAGGTGAAGAAGGGACCTATTAATTCTCGGAGAGGTCGTGAATAATAGGTGAATGAGGAAGGAGGAGAGAATGAAGAAAACCAAAATAGTTGAAGGTTTGAAAACATTCTGCTCAACCTTCTTTTCTTTTTATCGTTCTGCTGATAGCGATGTAACAAGTGTTGCAGTAGCTTACTATTTGTTAATTTCTATTTTCCCTATTCTTCTAACTCTTGCGAATTTACTGCCATATTATCCATTTGATGTGGATATGATTTTATCGGTTGTAGCTGAATTTGTGCCAGACAAGCTCTATCCTTCGGTTTCATCTTTTATCACTTCTGTATTAACAAAGCCGTCGTCATCATGGTTAGGGATTTCAATTCTGACCACTCTTTGGACCCTGTCACGTAGTATGACCATTTTGCAGAAGGCCTTTAATAAGGCTTATGGCATCAATGAACACCGTGATTTTATTATTGGGCATTTGATTGGCATATTTTTAGGAATTGGTCTGCAGGTAATTATCCTCTTAAGTATTACGCTTTTGACTTTCGGGCAGGCAGTTTTTTCTTATATTAATAAGCTGGTTCCTATTGAAGATGCCTGGCTGAAGGGACTTCTAAGTCAAACACAGTTAGTAGGTTTAATGGCTCTGTTTGCCGCCTTGGTTATGCTTTATTTCTTTTTGCCAAATGTTCGGATAAAAAAAGTTCGATATGTTTTTCCAGGAACCTTGTTTGTTCTGTTGACGATGACTTCTATTGGAAAGTTATTTTCGATTTATGTTGATAATTATGCCAATAAGTTGCTGGATTTTAGAATAGTAACAGCTGTCGTCTTTCTTGTTTTTATGCTTTGGTTCATTTTTATGGCTCAAGTACTCATCATTGGTGCAATGATTAATGCTACGGTTCAAAGTATGCAGGTAGAAGAGTTTCATGCTAGAGATGGGGATATTGTTTCTATCTTGAATAGGCTCAAGGCAAGATTTACAGCGATAGATAAAGAATGAGGTGGAAGAATTCCCACCTCATTTCTTATCTTTAAATACAAATAATTTACTTAAAACGTAGTTTAGGACAATAACTAAGACTTGCGAGAAAAGTGTCGCAATGGCATTGACCAGGTTGATGTTGTTATGTACAAATTGTCCAATCAATTGTGGATAGGCAGCTACGAGTATATAGGCTAAAGCCATATCCAAAACAAGAGTGACAATTCGAGCGGTAGTGAATTTGATGAGGCGTTGTCCCCAGCCTGCTCTGGCTTGTTTGAAAACGAACCGGTCATTGGTCCAGAAGGCAAAGAGAATAGCGACAGCATTTGCCAGAAGGGTGACCAGAAGAATGGAAGGGATGACTAGAAATAGCCCCATTCGAGTAACCATATAGACAAGGGTAGCTGCAACCCCTGCAATCAAATAAAGGATGACTTCATTATTTATGAGTTGATAAAATAGTTTTTTCATAAGAACTAGTCTATCATTTTTCTTTCATTTATGCTATACTAGACAACGTTGTTGAGAAAATCAATGACCCTTGGGGCTTGCTCACTTTACCCAAGCATATTTCAAGCTTTTTCGCTAAAGGAGAATTTTATGAATACATCTAAATGGACTGCCAGAGATATGGCAGAAATTGCTCTGGTCGCGGCTATTTATGTGGCCTTGACCTTGACTCCGCCCTTGAATGCCATTTCCTTCGGAGCTATTCAGTTCCGCTTGTCAGAAATGCTCAATTTCTTGGCCTTTTATAATCGCAAGTATATCATCGCTGTGACCATCGGTTGTATGATTTCCAATTTGATAGGATTTGGGGTCATTGACCTCTTTGTAGGTGGATTCTCGACATTAATCTTCGTTACCTTGGGAGTTATTCTGTTTGAAAAATACAAGAAGGACTATCTATTCGGTGGATTATTTAACAAGGCTTTCTTTTATTTCTCATTCTTTTTTGCGGCAACTATGTTTACCATTGCTTTAGAATTAAAAGTCTTATATGATTTGCCATTCTTTCTAACTTGGTTGACAACAGCAGCAGGAGAATTGCTTTCTCTATTAGTTGGAGCTGTTGTTATCGATAAACTATCCAAGAAAATAAATTTTGAAAAGTAAGTATACAATAAATGTGAGCAGACACTTTCGGGTGTCTTTTTCTATCTAAATTTTTGTCAGGGCTTACATTTTAGGGTATACTAGAACTAGCAAATACAGGAGGTCTTTTTATGAAGACATATCAACTAGCAAATGGTGTGACTATTCCAAAAATTGGTTTTGGGACTTGGCAAATCAAGGATGGCGAAGAGGCTCATCGTTCGGTGCTCTATGCCTTGGAAGCGGGCTACCGTCATATTGACACAGCTCAGATTTATGGCAATGAAGCCAGTGTCGGTCAGGCCATTGCGGACAGTAGTGTGGCACGGGAGGATATTTTCCTAACGACAAAAGTTTGGAATGACAAGGTTGGCTATGAAGATACCCTTGCTTCAGTAGAAGAATCCATGCAAAAACTTCAGGTGGATTATCTGGATTTGTTACTGATTCATTGGCCAAATCCCAAGGCTATTCGCGACAGCATTGGCTGGAAGGAACGCAATGCCCAGGTTTGGAAGGCATTAGAAGAGCTCTATCGTGCTGGAAAAGTGAAAGTAATTGGAGTTTCTAACTTTATGGAACACCATCTAGAAGCTTTGCTGGAAACAGCTGAGATTATCCCGATGGCTAATCAGATTATGTTAGCTCCAGGTACTCCTCAGTCAGAATTAGTTGCCTACTGCAAAGCCAAAGGCATTCTCTTGGAGGCCTATAGCCCATTTGGTACAGGGACACTTTTCCAAAGCCAAGAAGCAGCTGATTTGGCTAAAGAAGCTGGTTGTAGTGTTGCACAGTTAGCACTAGCTTGGTCTTTAGATAAAGGCTTTCTCCCTCTCCCGAAATCAACTAGTCCAGAAAATATTAAGGCGAATTTGGAAATTGATGGCTTGGCTATTAGTCCGACAGCAGTTGCAAAGTTGGATAAACTAGAAGGAGTAAAAGGTCGCCTTGACCCGGATCAGGCTGAATTTTAATTAGCTATTGAGAGCATGTAGTTTATCTACGTGCTTTTTCTATTGAGTCATTTGTACCGCTTTCATGTTATAATAGTAGCTATGGAAGAAAAATATTTGAAAATTGCTCAGGAATTGGGCGTTAGTTTAAAACAGATTGATACGGTTCTCTCTTTGACGGCTGAAGGCAACACCATTCCCTTTATCGCTCGTTATCGAAAGGATGTGACTGGGAATTTAGATGAAGTAGTCATCAAGTCTATCCTTGATCGGGATAAGGCTTTGACTGCTCTCGCTGACCGTAAGGCTACTGTCCTTGCCAAGATTGAAGAACAAGGAAAATTGACAGACCAGCTCCGTCAGGCTATCGAGGAAGCGGAAAAGTTGGCAGATGTGGAAGAACTCTACCTGCCTTATAAGGAAAAACGTCGGACCAAGGCAACGGTGGCGCGTGAGGCTGGACTGTTCCCGCTGGCTCGTCTAATTTTGCAGAATGTGGCTGACTTGGAAGAACAGGCTGCTAGGTTCATCTGTGAAGGTTTTGATACTGCTCAGGCTTGTTTGGCTGGGGCTGTGGATATTTTGGTGGAAGCTATCTCAGAAGACAATAAGCTTCGGGCCTGGGTCTACCATGAAGTACAGACCAATTCAAGCCTGACTTCAGAGCTAAAAGATCAAGAAGCAGATGAAAAAGAAGTCTTTCAGATTTACTATGATTTTTCTGAGAAGGTGGCAAAAATGCAGGGTTATAAGACCTTGGCCATCAATCGTGGGGAGAAATTAGGCATTCTCAAGGTTTCTTTTGAACACAATGTGGATAAAATGGTCCGTTTCTTCGAACTGCGTTTTCCACAGTCTAATAGCTACATCAAGGATGTCATCCAGCAGGCAATCAAGAAGAAAATTTTGCCTGCTATGGAGCGTCGGATTCGGACAGAATTGACAGAAGAAGCAGAAGAAGGAGCAATCCAACTCTTCTCTAAAAACCTACGTAATCTGCTTCTCGTATCTCCCCTCAAAGGCAAGGTTGTTCTTGGTTTTGACCCTGCTTTTCGGACAGGAGCTAAGCTGGCGGTTGTAGACCAAACGGGCAAACTCTTGACGACCCAGGTCATCTATCCAGTTGAGCCGGCTGGTCAGCGACAAATTGCCCAGGCCAAGAAAGACTTGGCAGACTTGATTGGGCAATACCAAGTGGAAATTATTGCTATCGGAAATGGAACGGCCAGCCGTGAGTCGGAGGCTTTCGTCGCTGATTTGCTCAAGGATTTCCCAGAAGTTTCTTACGTCATCGTCAATGAAAGCGGAGCCTCTGTCTACTCAGCTTCTGAATTGGCCAGATATGAGTTCCCAGACCTCCCTGTGGAAAAACGCTCTGCCATTTCCATCGCCCGCCGTCTGCAAGACCCTCTGGCAGAGCTGGTCAAAATCGATCCCAAGTCGATCGGTGTCGGCCAGTACCAGCACGATGTCAACCAGAAATCTCTGTCCGAAAGTCTGGATTTTGTGGTCGATACGGTGGTCAACCAGGTCGGGGTCAATGTCAATACGGCCAGTCCTGCCCTTTTGGCTCACGTGGCTGGTCTCAACAAGACCATTTCGGAGAATATCGTCAAGTACCGCGAGGAAAATGGTGCCCTGACTTCTCGTCAGCAGCTTAAAAAGGTTCCTCGTCTGGGTGACAAGGCCTTTGAGCAGGCAGCTGGTTTCTTGCGCATCCCAGATGCGACTAACTTTTTGGACAATACTGGCGTGCACCCCGAGTCTTACAAGGCTGTGGAAAACCTGTTAGAACTTCTAGCTATTGACCACTTAGATGAAGCTGCGCAGGAAAAATTGAAGCAGGTGGCTATCGCAGATACAGCTGAAAAAATCGGTGTTGGTCAGGAAACCTTGAAGGACATCATCGCAGACTTGCTCAAGCCAGGTCGTGATTTACGGGATGACTTTGAAGCACCAGTCCTCCGTCAAGATGTCTTGGATGTCAAGGACTTGGTAGTCGGACAGGAATTGCAGGGCACGGTCCGCAATATTGTGGACTTTGGAGCCTTTGTGGACATCGGTGTCCACGAGGATGGTCTGGTCCACATTTCACGCATGGTCAAGCGCAAACGGGATAAAAATGGACGCCAACAAGCCTTGCCACATCCAAGCGAAGTTCTCGCAGTTGGGGAAATCGTAACGGTCTGGGTGGTAGAAGTTGACATCAAACGCAACCGTATCGGTCTTAGTCTTTTGAAACCAAATGGATCTGAATAAGTATGTGCAAGAAGTCTCCTTGCAAGACTTCGGTAAAACATTTCGCCATCAGGCTATCTGGAATAGGCGACTACGGTCAACGGGTGGTCGCTTTTTTCCAAGGGATGGGCATTTGGATTTCAATCCCAAGCACTTGGAGGAGCAAGGTTTAGAAGTCTTTCGGAAGATTGTCCGCCACGAGCTCTGCCACTACCATCTCTACTTTGAGAAGAAAGGCTATCGGCACAGAGACAGGGATTTCAAGGAATTGTTGGCTGCGGTGGACGGCCTGCGCTATGCTCCCAAACTGGAACAAGCGGCCAAGCCTAGTCTGCTGTATACCTGTCAATCCTGTGGACAAGTCTACCAGCGCAAGCGCCGCATTGACCTAAAAAAATACCGATGTGGGAAGTGTAGGGGGCTTCTAGTGAAAATGTTTTAAAATGAGAAAACCAGTCCTAAGATATTCACTTAGGGCTGGTTTTATGTGTTTATGGTATTGTTTTTTTTTTGAAACTGGTAGAACGAAAAAATGTGTTATGATATAACTAGGGAAAACACCGAGGGCGGAACAGGCAGCCGCCGCACCTTTTGGGTCTGAAAGAGATGTAGGAATGCCACTCTACCGATGTTTTTTCAAATTTTGGGAGACGTTTCGTTTCCTTTTTTTGTTCTAAAGGATTAGATATAAGTAAAAGGATTAGGGTTGAAGGATCGGTTCTGGGAGTTGTAAAATGATATTTTTATCATTTTTCACAACTTTGCTTGAATGGTGTGCAAGTTGTTCGATGTAGTATTGTCTACTAGTATTGAAAAGTGTAATGAGTTCGGAGTATAGAGATTGACCATGGAGTTCCATCAGGATTTCGCAGAGTTTTAAAACACGGAGATAAGCAGACTGGAGATCTTTACGGATTTGATAGGTATCATAGCGATTGGCTTTGCTACGAATATCTGTGGTATGGGAGAAAACTGTTTCAAATTCCTGCTGACTTTCTTTTAGGTTCTCAAAAAATCTTTTTAAACCAAGGATTTCGATATATTCAATTGTTTCTGGACTGGATAAACGATTAAATAGTTTGTCCAATTCTAGACTTTCTTTTTCATAATCAAGTCGATGTATGTCTCGGAAAGGTTTTACAATTTCTGTTAACTCACTATAAGCAGTTTTTTCAGATTGTCGTTTACTCGTTTCGAAGGCGGCTAGACTACGTTTAAAAATAGAAAAGTCACTATTACGGAGTTGATTGGCATCCTGAATCTTTTTTGTTAATTCCTTGCCTTTATCTTGATTGATAGCTTTTTGGTATTGGGTGAAGGCTGCTTGCCATGTATCTATTGCTAGGGTCAAATGCTTATCTTGATTGAAAGGAATTTGACTTTGTTGTAATGATTTGAGACTGCGAGAATTAAGTTGGTAAAAGTTGCTGTTGTCCAACTTTTGCAGTGGTAATGGTTTCACTTTACTTGTTCGTATGCTTGTGTTTGATGCAGAGTGATTTTCTTTTTTTGCTGTCATCAGCTATCCTCATTTCTTATGTGATGGTACTATGATAGCAATTAAACAATCTATTCAACAGGACATTTTTGTCCCGAAAATGAACTTGGAAGTAATGAAGTGCTGATTTTACTGCCTGATAACAAGAAATGAACTGCTAGGTCGGTAAATTGTTCCTTTGAGGGAGTCTATTCCACAGATTAGTTGATAGTTTTAAACCTTGTCACATAAAAATTGAGAAAATAGATCGTATTTTTTGTATTTTATTGTTACCAAAAGAAAAAAATCTAAAGAAGTTTTTGCTTGTCAGCTTTCAGTCGATGAATTAGTCGACTGATTTTTAGTTTGTTAGCTGATTGAAAGATTTTTTTGAAGCATGAAATAATTGTACAGCAATAATCAGTATATTATGCAACAATAAATAAGGTGTTTTTATCTGTCTCATGATATAATTTTATAGAAGGCTCTTACGCTATTTCTGGGCGTAAGTTATAAAGAATAAGGAGAAACTATGATTACTTCTGAAGAGATTAAATTACGTCTATGGAATGGTGCCAATGAACTACGTGGCTCTATGGATGCTAGTCGGTACAAAGATTATATGCTTGGGCTCATGTTCTACAAGTTTTTAAGTGACCAAACCTTAAAAACCTTTGCCAACACATCAGGCTTGACCAAGGAAGACAATTGGTATGAGGAGTATGTGCTGGCTCATCAAGAGTATGGGACAGAGCTAGAAAAGATGATCCAAGACGTTTTGGGCTATTTTGTCCGTCCAGAACACCTCTACCAAACTTGGATTAAGGATATGAACGAGGGGCGGTTTGAAGTTCAGAAGGTGACGGATAGCCTGAGCCAATTTGAGCGAAGTATTGCCGTAGCCAATGGTTCAGATGATTTTCAAGGCCTTTTTGCCAGCTCTACCCTTGATCTGACGGATACAGCACTGGGAAGCAACCTTAATGAACGGAGTAAAAACATCCAAGCTCTTATCCGTTTGTTTGAGGATTTGGACATGGTTGCCCTGCAAAGTGGAGATGTTTTGGGGGACGCTTATGAGTATCTGATTGGACAATTTGCTATGGAATCTGGTAAGAAGGCTGGTGAGTTCTACACGCCCCACCAAGTCAGTGAAGTCATGGCTCAAATTGTTGCGACCAATTCTTCTATTTCATCCATCTATGACCCAACCGTTGGCTCAGGTTCTCTCCTTTTGACAGTCAAAAAACACCTGTCGGAAGACAGGCAGAGAAGTCTGAACTACTATGGTCAGGAAAAGAATACGGCAACCTATAACCTGACCCGTATGAACCTCCTGCTCCACGGTGTCCGTCCTGAGAAGATGAGCATTAAAAACGGTGACACCCTTTCACAAGACTGGCCAGAAGATCCAGAACGCCCAAATGAAGGAGTGCAGTTTGATGCTGTGGTTATGAACCCACCTTACTCTGTTAAAAATTGGAACCGTTCAGGTTTGAAACCTAGCGACCCACGTTTTGAAATCGCTGGTGTACTTCCGCCTGACTCAAAAGGAGACTTTGCCTTTCTTTTGCACGGTCTTTATCACCTTGGAACCCATGGTACCATGGCCATCGTTTTGCCACACGGTGTTCTCTTCCGTGGAGCAGCTGAGGGCGAAATCCGTAAGCGGTTGATTGAGAAAAACCAGATTGATGCCGTTATTGGTCTGCCAAGTAACCTATTCACAAACACAGGTATCCCCGTTTGTATCATTATCCTCAAGAAAAATCGGGAGCTGAATGAACCTGTACTCTTTATCGATGCCTCACGCAACTTTATCAAGGCAGGCAAGCAAAATGCCTTACAAGAAAAAGATATTGCTAAGATTGTGGATGTATATACGAACAGAAGCGAAGAAGAGGGATACAGCCACCTAGCAAGCCGTCAGGAATTGATTCAAAACGACTATAATATGAACATTCCACGCTATGTGACGGCTCTTGATGAAGAAATTCCTCACGATGTGGATGCTCATCTATACGGTGGTATTCCAAAGAGAAATATTCAGTCCTTGAGAGTGCTCAATCAAACTGTCAAAGAGGTCTTGGTTCAAGCCTTTAGCGAGGATCGTCCTGGCTACCTGACCTTGAACCAGACTATTGAAGAATTTTCAGGAGCCGTCTTGTCTAGTCCAGTCGTTCGGGAAGAATATACTCAAGTCAAGTCGACGATTGCAGCCTTCATTGAGGAATATTGGACAAAATTGCACCGTTTACAGACGGATACCAATACAAGACAATTAAAAGAAGCCATGTTGGCAGACATCAAGGAACGCTTGTCACAATTTGACCAAGTTGACATCTATGAGGGCTACCAGATTATCGCAGAAATTTGGACCAAGACTCTGACACATGATGCCGAGCTGATTGAGCAATTAGGCTTTTATGAGGCGGGTCGTACCCGTGAGCCGAATATGGTCAGCAAGGGGAAAAACAAGGAAAAGGTTCAAGATGGTTGGAATGGTGTGATTATTCCTAACAGTCTGATTGCCAGTGAGTGCTATGGTGAGGAGCTTGCCCATATTGAAAGCTTGAAAAATCGGATTTCGGAAATTGACAGTGAAGTCAGCGAATTGGTTGAAAATGCCAAGGTGGAAGATAGCGAGGAGTACAATGCTCTCTTTGATGTCCTGAAAAAGAATGACGATGGGGAAGCGCAGGATAGTTTTGAAGGGAAATTGGTCAAGGCTGCCTTGAAAGAGGCGACAAAAGGCACAGTAGAATTTGGTTTCTTGAAGCAAGTGGATGATCTAGCCAAGGAGAAGTCGACAGTAGCCAAGGAAATCAAGACCAAGGAACAAGAACTCAAGGAATTGGTGTCCAACCGCATCCAAGTCTTGACAGATGAGGAAGTTGATCAGCTACTCTATAAAAAATGGTTTGGTCAGGTGACAGACAAGGCACTGGAACTGGTTGAATTGCCATTAAAGGCTGAAATTGCTATTATCGAAGAACTCCATAATCGCTATGCTGAAACCTTGGATGATATGGATGCAGAAATTGCCCTGCTTGAAACAGAACTTGAAAATCTGATGAAAGAACTGGTGGTGTTATCATGATAAATGAGAAAGAAATGTTCTTATACAAAGCGTCCAAGAATATAAAAAGAAAATCATCAGCAACTCTTTTCGGTCATTTTCCGAAAAGGGAAGAAAAATCGAAAGAAGTTGGGGGAGTGTAGAAATGCCGAACAAAGACAGAAATATCCCCAAACGCCGTTTTAAAGCGTTCGAAAATGCAGATGCTTGGGAACTGCGGAAGTTGGGGGAAGAGGTTCATTTTTATAATGGACGAGCATATAAGCAATCGGAACTATTGGATTTTGGAAAATATAAAGTTGTTCGAGTAGGGAACTTTAATACTAATGAAAAGTGGTATTACTCAAATTTAGAGCTAGAAGATAATAAAACCATAGATACTGGGGATTTAGTATACTTATGGGCAACGAGCTTTGGTCCTGAAATTTGGAAAGGTAAAAAGTCTATTTATCATTATCATATTTGGAAATTGATAATAAAACAAGTTGAAAAAATAGATAAGAACTATTTATATACATGGTTGTACCAGGATAAGGAGAAAATTGCTCAGAATACAAATGGCTCCACAATGGTACATATTACCAAAGAAATGATTGAGGATAGAGATTTCGAGTTCCCCTCCCTCCCTGAACAAAAAGCCATTGGCACTTTCTTCTCCACCCTTGACCAGCAAATCACCCTTCATCAGCGTAAACTGGACAAATTAAAGCATGTAAAACAGGCATATTTGAGTGAAATGTTCCCCGCTGAAGGAGAGCGTGTGCCAAAACGCCGTTTCCCAGGCTTTACTGACGCTTGGGAACTGCGGAAGTTGGGGGAGGTGGCTACAAGAGTTACTAGAAAGAATAGTGATTTACTGACTGAGTTGGCATTAACAATATCAGCTCAATACGGACTTATTGATCAAACGGAATTTTTTGATAAGAGGATAGCAAGTAAGGATGTCAGCGGTTATTACCTTGTAAAAAATGGTGAGTTCGCTTACAACAAAAGTACTTCTTCCGATGCACCTTGGGGAGCTGTGAAACGGCTAGATAGATATGATATGGGTGTTTTATCTACGCTCTATATTGTATTTGGAATATCTAACTTTGAAAGGGTTTGTTCGGACTTTTTGGTAACATATTTTGATACAAATTTGTGGCATAAAGAAGTACAAGCAGTGGCGGCAGAAGGTGCTAGAAATCATGGATTGCTAAATATATCTGCGAGTGACTTTTTAGATATTGCATTATATTTTCCCAAGTCTCTTCCCGAACAAAAAGCCATCGGCACCTTCTTCTCCACTCTCGACCAGCAAATCACCCTTCATCAGCGTAAGTTAGAAAAGCTCAAAAACTTGAAAAAAGCACTTTTAAATGAGTTGTTTGTATGATTTTCAGCGTAAGTATCAGCTAACTATTTGGCTTTAGAAAGGAAATGTATGGAAACTATCTCAAAAACTGCATCAGAACGGGAATTTCAAGAACAGTTCGTTCGGGAATTGTCCAAGTTTAAGTGGCAGACACCTGAACATCTCAATGGAAACTTGCAGAAAGTTACAGTTCAGGATTTGATAAAAAACTGGCGGACAGAGCTCAATCGGATGAATGCGGATGTCTTGGAAGGTGTTGCTCTTACCGATAGTGAGTTTGACCAAGTCATGTCTAAGGTCAAGCAGATTTCCAACAGTTATGAGGCCGCAAAAATCTTATCCATGGAAGGCTCTACAGGTAAAATTGATGGTATTTACCGTGACCAACATCCTCATGTGACCAAAAAGCAAATCACATTAACCATTTTGAAAAAGGCTCAGGTTAGTGGAGGAGATTCTAGCTATCAGGTGGCTCGTGAAGTTTGGTCGGACAATGGCAATCGCTTTGACCTTGTCCTACTGATCAACGGGCTACCCTTGATTAACATTGAGCAAAAGCGGAGCGACAAGTCTTTGGACGAGGCTTTTGGTCAGTTTAAACGCTATTATGCCGATGGGGAATATACCAATAACTTCATGGCCTTTTCACAAATGATGGTGGTCACAACAGACATTGAAACCCGGTATTTTGCAACGCCTAAGTCTATCCAAGATTTCAATCCTGCCTTTGTATTTCATTGGTCTGTCACCAAGAAGGATCAGGAAACAGGAAAACAGTTGGGGCAGCGGGTTTTGACAGACTATCGGGAAGTTATTGAGCATTTTTTGATGGTTCCCATGGCCCATCAGATGGTTGGTGATTACCTCATCATTGACGAAGATCCGGATAATGAGGAGAATAGACGGCATATGCTCATGCGACCTTATCAGGTCTATGCCTTGCAGGCGGTTGAAAAGGCGGCATTTGGCTGGGATAATGTGGATAAGGTGCCACATGGTGGTTTTGTCTGGCATACCACAGGCTCTGGAAAGACCATTACCAGCTTCAAAACAGCCCAATTCTTATCAACACGAACGGAGTTTGACAAGGTTATCTTCCTCCTGGATAGACGGGATTTGGATGAGCAGACATCAAAGGCATTCAAGGCTTATTCGACCTATGAGTCTGTCAATGTGGATGACACCAAGAGTACCTATCAGCTACGGAAGCAACTTATGTCCGCTAAGAGTGGCATTGTTGTGACAACCACCTTCAAATTGAGTAACTTGGTCAAGGACTTGATAGATGGGGATGATAGGACTTTGGCAGACAAGAAAATCATTTTCATCATTGACGAAGCCCATAGGACAACCATGGGCGACATGATGGGGATGATTAAGGACTATTTCTTTAAAAACGGTCTCTTCTTCGGCTTTACTGGTACGCCCCTCTTTGATGAAAACAAGGTCAAGGGGAAAATTAACGAACGTAGTGAGTTGATTAACACGACTGAAAAATTATTTGGTCCCCTCCTTCATCAATATACCATTGATGAAGCTATTGCGGATGGAAATGTCCTGGGTTTCCATGTGGATTATATCAACACAGGGGAATTCAGGAGTTATGAAGACTTGCGTGAAGATCTGATTGAATGTTTATCAGAAAAACAACCTGAAAAAGGTGTCAAAGAGATTGAACGTCAGGTCATGATGCTGTCTGAATTGGATGTTGAAAAAAATGCAGCCAAAGAGGGATTGTTAGTTTATCAAGACCAGACCCATATTCCAAGGGTAGTAGAGGAGATTTTGTCAGACTGGCAGGAACAATCACAGGGTGGTGAGTTCAATGCCATGCTGACGGTTGCTTATAAGGAGCGGGTTATTGCCTACTATCACGAGTTTAAAAAGCAAATAGCAGAGCAGTTTGCGGATGGGGCTGCTAAGCCCAACATTGCCATGACCTTTAGTTTTGGGAATGAAAACGACCCTGACAATATTGCTCGGGAAGTCATTGAAGAGATGTTTGCGGATTATGAAGGATTTACAGGCATCCGTTTTATTGCTGGTGATAAGAAAAAGGGCGAAGATGCCTATTTTGAAGATGTGACTGATCGTGCTAAGCGTGGTGGAAGTGGTCGTAATCCGAAGAATATTGATATTCTTATCGTAGCAGATCAGCTCTTGACGGGGTATGATGCCAAACGGTTGAATACGCTGTATGTGGACAGACGATTGGAATTGCAGGGCTTAATTCAGGCTTATTCTCGCACCAATCGGGTCTTTGGTTCCAGCAAGGAGTTTGGGACCATTATCAACTTCCAATACCCTAGAATA
The DNA here is from genome assembly GCF_044427225.1 of Streptococcus sp. 2022WUSS037. Classification (NCBI taxonomy): domain Bacteria; kingdom Bacillati; phylum Bacillota; class Bacilli; order Lactobacillales; family Streptococcaceae; genus Streptococcus; species Streptococcus sp. 2022WUSS037. Next base: position 48,335 of record NZ_JAOTGJ010000011.1, read on the forward strand.
ACAGAGGAGATTGTAAAGGAAGCCTTGTTGCTCTATGGTAGTGGGGGAAGCAATAGCCATGTTCTGGTTGAAAAATATGATGTGGCAGTTGCTATTCTGCGGTCAAAAGTAGATGCTCTGAGGTCGGAGTTGCCCAACCCGACCAAGTGGATTGACATCCAGTATGATGAGGAGAAAAAAGAGGCTTTCAAGACAGCCTTTAAAGAAACTCTTAAGCAACTGGAACGTGTCAAGCAATACTATGAGTTTGTCTGGGATGATGAAGCCTTTGAGCTGGATGAGCATAGTTGGCTCCAGTACATCGGTGCTTATAAGAACCTGTTTCCTAGAGTCATTGACGGGGATGACTTCCTTCCAAGAGAGCTGAAGGGACGCACCAAGTTGCAGGGTAGTCAAATTATTGATGCCCAGAGCTTATTTGCCTTGATTGGAAATAAAACGACTAATGAAGGTGGTTTCCAGGTAATCAATGATAGTAATTTGGTCTTGATTTTGGAGCAAATTCAAGAATTGAGTAACTTGGGTGAAAATGAGCTGGCAGAAGCCTTGAAAACCTTTATCAATGAGGAACTGGTCACAGGTCACTTGTCTGACTCTGTCGATTTTGATGTCGCTTTTAAAGAATGGCAAGAGAACCGACAGTTTGCTGTCATCAAGGAATTTGCAGGTCAATGGGGAATTGATAGCGACTTGCTCAGAAAATCCTTGCAGGAATACAATGCAAACAAGCCAGAAGATATTCCTTTCCGTGAGGAAATTGCGGCGACCCTTGACCCTAGTCAAGCCACCAATGAGTTCGCTGGTAACAAGCTAAAACTCAATATGAATTTGAACAAGGTTCTACCACAATGGATGGCAGAAACCAAGCAAAAATACAAATAAGACCACTAAGGCCAAGATTTTTCTTGGTCTTTTTCGTCGTTTTCAGAAACTAACAGAAAACACTTTCTAGTAGCTATCAAATGAATAAATAATCATCTTTCTTCCTTGTAGAATATGCTCAAAAATGAAGACGCTTGGGAACTGCGGAAGTTGGGGGAACTAGGAACAGTTGCAATGTGTCGTCGTATTTTTAAGGAACAAACTTCGGAAATTGGAGAAATTCCCTTTTATAAGATTGGTACATTTGGAGGAACCCCTGACGCTTTCATTTCTAAAGAATTGTTTGAGGAATATAGGAATAAATATTCTTATCCAACTAAAGGTGATATTTTAATTTCTGCCTCAGGGAGTATTGGAAGAACAGTAGAATTTTTGGGCAAAGATGAGTATTTTCAAGATTCAAATATTGTTTGGCTAAAACATGATGGAAAAATTGATAATATTTTTTTAAAACAATTTTACTCCATTGTTAAGTGGTCAGGAGTTGAAGGAAGTACTATAAAAAGATTATACAATGAGAATATTTTAAATACAGAAATAGTATTGCCCACCCTCCCCGAGCAAAAAGCCATCGGCACCTTCTTCTCCACCCTCGACCGTCAAATCACCCTTCATCAGCGTAAGTCGTAGAAGGGAAAAATAGTATGAATAAAATTACACGAGAAACCTTACTTCATGAATATTTTAAAGAATGGACAAGACTGTTTAAAGAAGGGGCTGTTCGCCCAATTACCCTTGAAAAGTATCGAAATAACCATTATCATTTAAAAAATATTGTGCCTGACTTGGCTTTATATCAGTTGGATAGAACGACCTATCAGCAAATTTTAAATGAATATGCTCTGACCCATGAACGGCAGACGGTCATCGACTTTCATCATCAGCTCAAGGGTGCAGTCTTGGATGCTGTTGATGAAGGTTATATTGACCGAGACCCGACCCGAAAAGTGATTTTTAAGGGGAAGGCACCTAGAATTAAAAAAATGAAGTACCTTAACCAGTTTGAACTCCACAATGTTCTTTCTGATTTGGACTTGGAATGTCGTATCAACTGGGATTGGCTCATTTTGCTCATTGCGAAGACGGGTCTGCGATTTTCAGAAGCTTTAGGTCTGACTCCAGCTGATTTTAACTTTGTTCAGCAGAATGTTTCTGTGACAAAGACTTGGAATTACAAGGGAAATGGTGGTTTTTTACCTACTAAGAATAAATCTTCTGTGCGTAAAGTGCAAATTGATTGGCAGTTGAGTATGCAATTCCAGCAATTGATAAAAGATTTACCTCAGGATAAGCCTATATTTGTCAATGGTCCAGTCTGCAACTCCACTCCAAATAAGTGGTTGGAGCGGCACTGCAAAAATGTAGGTGTACCAGTCATTTCTATTCACGGGCTGAGACATACCCATGCCTCTCTTTTGATGTATGCAGGTGTTTCAATAGCTAGCGTATCAAGACGCTTGGGACACTCCTCCATGACAACCACCCAAAAAGTCTATATGCATGTCATCTCTGAACTTGAAAATCAAGACACAGATTTAGTCATGCGTTACCTATCTGGCCTAAGCTAGACATCAAATCGACTTACGCTGATGAAGGGTGATTTGCTGGTCGAGAGTGGAGAAGAAGGTGCCGATGGCTTTTTGTTCGGGGAGGGTGGGGAACTTTGCAATACTTTCAGCAACTAAATTCCAATCTGACCTCGGCATCTTCGTGCCTGATGTATCGTTTGCAACAAGTTGAAAAGCATTGCTCTGAATGTAGGTATATAGAAAGCAACTATGCCAAACGTCCGATTTTAAATTCCAAAAGTCACCTAGAGCTATACCTTTAAATTCTGCATACCACCAATTTTTTAAATATGGACGCAATTTTCCAAATAATACATCTCCTTCGTTAAACTCTAAACCTTTTCGATCATCATTTACTTTCTGGAAAATATCCTTATTCAAAGTCCCTAATCCTGAGTTAATATCTTCAAACTCCAATCTTGGCAGAACTTTACTAGATGATGTAATGTTTGAGCGATAAACCATCTCCCCCAACTTCCGCAGTTCCCAAGCGTGTTCGTTTTTAAGTTTCCAAATCCGCAGTGGTGAAGCGTATCTTGGGAAAGATGAGCAGTTCCATTGCTTAACTTTCATCTGTTTTCGGAAAAAATTCTGTTAATTTCGTTTACAACCCTTGATTTACTAATATCAGTCCTCGGGCTGATTTTTTTGGTGGGGATTGTGATATACTATAATAGAATCGAGGTGAGTCTATGACACAAAAGAGAGAAGAACGCTTAATTGAGCTGTATGAAAAAGGGATTTTGACCAAGGAAGAGGCTCGTGCCTGTTTTAAGGAAATGAATCAGGAACCTGACTTTCTGTTTGTGGAAGAAAAAGCCAAATTAAATTTTACTCTACCTAGCTTTAAGGTATTTGCCTCTTCTAAACTCAAACAGGCGTATAGTTTTGAAGGGATTGAGTCGCTCTTTCTGAAATTATCCGAAGGTCGACTTCAATTGACCAAGTCAAAGACAAATCAGATTGGTGTTGAGATTTGCTACAATCAGGATGCACCCGAAGATAAACTTCCTCGTATTTATGTTGAAAAAAAATGTCTCTATTTCAGCAGTGGTTTGGCCTGTCGTTTGACAATCAGCTTGCCACAGGAGTGGATGTCTGTATTGGATTTGGAATTGGGGCAGGCCGATGCTCGCTTGGATTATTTACCGTTTGAAGATATTTCCATCCGCAGTTCAAGGGATAAAAAACAACAGGATATCCGCTTGACGACCTGTGGTGGTTACCCCCAACATTTGAATGTAGAGTTGGTCCAGGCACCATTGACCTTACAAACGAGTAAGGGACAAGGGATTCGTGGACAGATAGAGTCGCCATCTGGTCAGGTTTTGGTCAACCGAAAAAAGAAAGCCAGTCCCTACCAGTTTGAAAAATCGGGCAATGATGTACTCTTTATCAAGGCACAGACTGAACAAGGTGCCTTCTATGTGAAAGGAATAAAAGATGTCGATTGATTTGTATAAAGTAAGACAGGGTAAGATTTTGTCGGGTGTCCTTGCAGGGCTAGCCCATAAACTGGGCTGGGAAGCATGGGTGACACGCGCAATATTTATTGCAGGCCTTCTTTTGGGAAAATCTTTTCTCTTGTTGGTTGCTCTTTACGTAGCAGCAGCCTACTTTTTACCATATAAAGAAGATCAGGATGCGGAACGCTATGGAACAGGACCACGTAAGATAAAAGATGCGGAAAAGATAAATAAGTCTTGGTTTGGATAGAACGAAAAAAACTTGAGTTTAAAGGCTCAAGTTTTTTTATGCTTAGTTAGTATGGCTAGCGATGATTTCCATTGGGCCTGTAAAGGTCCAGTCTGTCACATCAGCTGGTAAGACAAAGTGGCTTCCTTTTTCAAGTGGGTAGTTGGTTTCGCCGACTTGGATGGTGCCTTGACCTTCGATGATACTGACCAGTAGGTAAGGTACTGTCTGTTTCATTTTGACTTCTTGGTCAATATTCCATTTATATACGGTAAAGAAGGGATTGGCAACCAGAAGTGTTGAGTCAAGATTGCCTGCCTTGAGGTGGGCCGGTGTTGAGTTAGCTACAGGTCCGATGGTCAGGACATCAATCGATTTTTCAATGTGTAGTTCACGGAGGTTTCCTGCGTCGTCACGGCGGTCAAAGTCATAGACACGGTAGGTTGTGTCACTAGATTGTTGGGTTTCTAAAATCATGATACCTTTACCGATAGCGTGCATGGTGCCGCTTGGGACGAAGAAGAAGTCGCCTTTTTTTACAGGTACATGGGTCAAGAGATTGTCCCAATCCCCAGCTTCGATTTGCTGGCGGAGTTCTTCTTTGGATTGGGCATTGTGGCCATAAATGATTTCAGCGCCGTCTTCGGCTTCTAAAATGTACCAACATTCTGTCTTGCCCAGTTCGCCTTCGTGAGCCAAGCCATAGCTATCATCAGGATGGACTTGAACGCTGAGCCAATCTTCAGCATCAAGAATTTTTGTTAATAATGGAAAGACATCATCTGTTGGATTGCCAAATAAATGCTTTTCATTCTTATAGAGGTCATCCAGTCCTCTTCCTTTATATTGACCGTTTGAGACTGTTGTTACGCCATTTGGATGGGCAGAAATAGCCCAGCATTCACCAGTCTTTTCACTAGGAATGTCGTAGTGGTAGTTGGTTCTTAGGCGATTGCCCCCCCAAATTTTTTCCTGCATGACAGGTGTGAGAAACAATGGTTCCATGCTTTTCTCCTTAATAGTAAGATTTCTTCTATATGAATTATAACAGAATTATTGGAAATAGTTAGTAAAGCGAGGGTTGATATTTAATCTATTGAAATAAAACTATATTCCTGAGAAAACTTTGAAATGAGCCCATTTTTTTTACTAAAACGAGTCATTTCTATTCTCCCCCAACCCCTTGCTTATGGTATAATATAATAAAACTGAAAGTGAGGGAACAAATGACCGTTTATGTAAAAGATCTGGTCGATAATCTGCGGATTGAATGTGCTTACAGTACGGAAGAGCTCCTGAAAAAGCCCATTACAACGGCAGACATTACCCGTCCAGGATTGGAAATGACTGGCTACTTTGATTACTATGCTCCAGAACGGATTCAGCTGATAGGGATGAAGGAGTGGTCTTACCTGATGGCCATGACTGCACATAACCGCTATCAGGTGCTCTCCCAAATGTTCCAGCCTGAAACACCAGTTATTATTGTGGCGCGTGGTTTGGAAATTCCAGAGGAGATGTATAAGGCGGCGAAAGAAAAGCAAATTGCCATCTGTAGCAGTAAAACAGCGACCAGCCGTCTATCAGGGGAATTGTCTTCCTATCTGGACAGTCGATTGGCACAACGGACCAGCGTTCACGGTGTTTTGATGGATATTTACGGTATGGGTGTCCTTATCCAGGGAGATTCTGGTATCGGTAAGAGTGAGACGGGTCTTGAATTGGTCAAGCGTGGACACCGATTGGTGGCGGATGACCGAGTTGATGTCTTTGCAAAAGATGACGTAACCCTTTGGGGTGAGCCAGCGGAAATTCTGCGCCACCTATTGGAAATCCGTGGTGTAGGAATTATCGACATCATGAGCTTATATGGTGCTAGTGCCGTAAAAGATTCTTCAGAAGTGCAGTTGGCTGTTTATCTTGAAAATTATGAAACGGGTAAGGTCTTTGACCGTCTGGGGAATTCTGGTGATACCATTGAAATTGCAGGTATTTCAATACCTCAAATCCGCATCCCTGTTAAGACTGGTCGCAACATCTCTGTGGTTATTGAGGCTGCAGCTATGAACTACCGTGCTAAGCAAATGGGCTATGATGCAACGAAAATCTTTGAGGAGCGTCTAGGCAATCTCATCGAGCAGAATAGAGAAGAGGGCTAATATGGATCCAATTGCGATTAGATTAGGTCCTTTAGAAATTCGCTGGTATGCCATCTGCATCTTGCTAGGCTTGGTCTTGGGTGTTTATTTGGCGACCAAGGAAGCACCACGCAAGAAGATTTTGCAGGATGATATTTTAGACTTTATCTTGCTAGCCTTTCCGCTTTCCATTATCGGAGCCAGAATATATTATGTCGCTTTTTCATGGAGCGAGTACAAGGATAATCTCTTATCTGTCTTTGCTATCTGGAATGGTGGAATTGCTATCTATGGTGGTTTGATAACAGGGGCAATCGTACTCTATTTCTTCAGCCTGTACCGTTTTATTAATACACTAGACTTTCTGGATGTGGTGGCTCCTTCTGTCATGATTGCGCAAGCCATTGGACGATGGGGAAATTTCTTTAACCAGGAGGCCTATGGTAAGGCTGTGGACAGCTTGAACTACCTACCAGCCTTTATCCGAGACCAGATGTATATTGATGGTGCCTATCGTCAACCGACCTTCTTGTTTGAAAGTCTGTGGAATCTGCTTGGTTTTTGCTTGATTTGTGTCCTACGCAGAAGGCCAAAATTCCTCAAACAGGGGGAAATCACAGCTTTTTACCTGATTTGGTATGGTTTTGGACGTCTTTTGATAGAAGGCCTGCGGACAGATAGTCTCATGTTCTTGGGCATCCGTATTTCCCAATGGCTGTCTGGCATTCTTATCTTGGTAGGAATCAGCATGGTTATGGTGCGGAGAAGAAAAACCTCTATTCCATTTTATCAATCATAAAGGAGAAGTTATGATTATTGAAATTTCAGTCTTGATTATTGCCTTGTCCATCGCGGCTGTGGCAGTTTACATTGTTTTGCTCTTGAAAAAATTAGGAACAGTGACGGATGAGGCACAACAAACCCTCAAGGTCTTGACCAGCGATGTCAATGTGACACTTTACCAGACCAATGAGCTCTTGGCCAAAACCAATGTTTTGGTGGAAGATGTCAATGGTAAGGTTTCGACCTTGGGTCCCCTCTTCGTTGCAGTTGCGGACTTGTCCACTTCTGTGTCTGACTTGAACGCTTCGGCGCGTGATTTGACGGCCAAAGCCAAGTCGGCAGGTGCCAATACGGTCAAAGCTGGTGGAGCTATCTCTGCCTTGTCAACAATTTCATCTCTCTTAGGTAAGAAAGGAGAAAAAAATGGTAAAAAAATCTAGTGTCTTAACCAGCCTCTTATTAGGTGTAGCAGGAGGTGCAGCTGCAGCCGCATTTCTAGCAAGTAAAACTGGTAAATCGGTGAAAGAAAAAGTCGTTAACTTTGCTAATGACTACAAAGAAAACCATGAAGAAATCAATGCTGATTTGGTCAGCAAGGCTCAGGACTTGGGCAAGCAAGCCTCAGAACGCTTTACAGAAGTCAAAACTCAGTTGGAAACTGGGGAATTGACAGTGGAAGATTTGGTCAAGTCAGGTAAGGAAAAATCTGTCGAAACCTTCGAGCAAATCAAGGAAAAAATCGCAGAGCAAAACCTGTCAACGGCTGATATATTGGAAGCAATCAAGGCTAAGACGGCTAAAGCTCCAACAGTGGATTTGACGGAAGAAGATATTGAGGATGCTGTGGTGGTGTCTGAGGATATTGAAATTGATATCGAAGATGTTCAAACTGAAGTGGTATCAGAAACTGTTTCAGATGTAGCAAGCGAAACTGCTTCAGAAACAGTTGAAGGATAAAAAATGGCTCGTTATCAACTGTAATGAGTTGATGTTGACTACACTGAGAGAGGATTTATTGATCCTCTCTTTTTTAATGCTGAAGGTACTTTGTATATTTATACGATTTTGTGAGAATATGGTACAATAGGAGCAGAATAAATAAAAGTAGGAAGTCTTATGAAATTACCACGTTTTGGCGTTGAGGAATGGCTGAATGTCCATGAAAACAGCGCGGTTTATGATATTGCCGGGGTGTCCATTTCTTCATTGACTTTGGAGGAACTGTTTACCTTGTCGGGAACCAATCCTGAGGATTTTTATGAGAAATTGCAGGGTACTAAGCTCAACTATGGCTGGATAGAGGGTTCGCCAGCATTTAAAAAATCGGTTAGTCAACTCTATACAGGCGTCAAGCCAGAACAAATTCTCCAGACCAATGGGGCAACAGGGGCCAACTTGTTAGTTCTTTATAGTTTGATCGAACCAGGAGACCATGTCATTTCCCTTTATCCGACCTATCAACAACTCTACGATATTCCAAAGTCCTTGGGAGCGGAAGTGGATTTGTGGCAGATTGAGGAAGAAAATGGCTGGTTGCCAGACTTGGAAAAACTGCGTCAGCTCATTCGCCCAAATACCAAGATGATTTGTATCAACAATGCCAATAATCCAACTGGTGCCGTCATGGATAGGATTTATTTGGAAGAATTGGCTGAAATTGCTGCTGAAGTTGGGGCTTATATTCTATCGGATGAAGTCTATCGTTCCTTTTCTGAGCTGGATGTGCCATCCATTATAGCAGTCTATGACAAGGGGATTGCTGTCAATAGCTTATCCAAGACCTACTCCCTACCTGGTATTCGTGTGGGCTGGGTGGCTGCCAATCATCAAGTGACAGATATATTGAGAGATTATCGGGATTACACTATGATTTGTGCAGGTGTTTTTGATGATATGGTGGCTCAATTAGCTTTGGCCCATTATCAAGAGATTCTAGAACGAAATCGGCGTATTTTAGAAGAAAATCTAGCAATTTTGGACCAATGGATTGAGAATGAACCCCTCGTTTCCTATATCCGTCCAGCGGTTGTTTCGACTAGCTTTGTCAAGATTGCAGTGGATATGCCCATGGAAGATTTTTGCTTGCAGCTTCTGCAGGAATACGGTGTTCTTTTAGTGCCTGGCAATCGGTTTGAACGTGACGGCTATGTCCGTCTAGGTTTTGCCTGTGAACAAGAAACTTTAATCAAAGGATTAGAAAAACTATCCCAATTTTTAAGAAGATTTGATAAAGAAAACTAGCTCAGGTGGTTGAGCTAGTTTTCCTTATTTTCAGTTGTGTTTCTTTGGAACAATTTCCGCCAATCTGGTAGAGAGATTTCAGGGCTTGGAATGGAAGTGCTAATATTGTCCCTCCAAATTTGATAGCGGGTATCAAAGAGTAGCCGAATGAGTTTATCTATCATTTCCGCCTCTTCTGCAGATAATTCCTTCCTCAAACGGTCCATTTCCTGTAATTTCTGTAGGGGATTGACAGTTATATCGCTGAATCGTTCAATACCTGCTTGGATGAAAATCCCGAAAAAGAGGTCAAAGAAATCTTTCAATTCTTGATCCGTTAGGCTGGCAGTCCAAGCTTTTAAAGTCTGGTCGGTTTGAAGGCTGTCGCTAGTTAGGGCAGGGGATGACTTGAAATCAGTTCCTTCAATTTCCCAAGAAAATGTGATGTGCTGGAGAAGACCGATGGTGTTGCTCTGAACAATTTGGGCATTTTCAGGTGTTTCCAACATCATTCCCACGATGGAATTTTGTGGAATGAGGGGGTAAATCCGATTTTGAATGGCTTGGTAACCAGGAGATTCCAAATGCTTTTTATGGAGCCCTGGTGCGTCAAAGGGATAGACAGCCACAATCCGCTCTTGTAAGTTTGAAGACAGCTTACTTGCGGAATAAAGGGCTAAATTGCCACCTTTGGAATGCCCTGCGACATAGAAGTTCTCCTTTTGATTAGACATTATTTTTTCCAAATAATCACTTGCAGAACGCTGGGCAGGAATTTCATCCATATAGGTCATGTGGAAGTCTTCCTTCCAACCGATGATAGTGTCATCTGTTCCCCTAAAACAAGTCAGGACAGTCTGTCTGTCCAAGCGGTAGCTAATGGCGGCGAATTGTTGCTCTTGGTCCAACTGGTAATCGTCAACGAAGCCAAATGCCTTGATAGACTTGAAGCGTATGGATTTGGCTAGAAGGGCAAATAAGGCTAGGCGGTTTTTAGTCACCATAGAAAAGGGAGGGAAGTCATTCTGATAAGTTGCTTCAAAATGCTCAGCCAAATGATCCAGTCGGATACCATTTTCAGTAAAAGAAGCGGGGACAAGCTTGTCAAAAGGCAGGTAGGAAAGCTCAGTCAGGGCCAAAATGTCCAGTTTGTTCAGGGGCTGGTCGTAAAAACTGTCGTATTGACTTTCTTCTATGTAATTTAATAAATTTGGCATGGGAATCCTTTCATTTTTCTTCTAGTATAGCGAAATATGTGAGGAATGACAAATCTTGGTTGGAGATTTAGAAAAATCCCCATTTTTCCTGAATTTTAGGCTATAATATATACTATATATAAAAAGGGAGAGAGCACGGGAGTTTGACAGTTTGAATGACACAAAAGTGCCACAAACGTTGATGTGATGCTATTTTTTTGTCAAATTTTCGTATATATTAATCGCGTACTTTTTTCGTACTGTGATATAATAGAGTGAGGTGCGAATCTATGAGAGTTAAAAAATCAGTATCTAAAAATACAATCAATTATGCCATTATCAAAGATATTAAGGTTGGAAATAAAAGAACTTCTACCATTGT
>NZ_JAOTGJ010000012.1:0-55691 GCF_044427225.1 Streptococcus sp. 2022WUSS037
TGTGTCTGTGTGACCTTGTCACGAACATTGGGCAAATCCTTAACCAAATGTTGGCAGGAATAGGTCCATAAGCGTTTGATAAAACTGTTTTGATAGGCAACCTGTATCTCGATGATGACTTGTGTTCCATCATCCATACGAGCCAAAATATCCACCGTAGTACTAAAGTGGCTAGTCCTTTCCTTTTTTACATCCGCAATAGTTCCATTCAAAATCTGAACAGACTTGGGGCGAAAACCTAGAAAAGTATTGATGAAATCAATGGTGATTTCGTGGTCATTGAAAATCTTTTTTGCAATAATATCAGCCATTGGACTGACTGCCTGTCGGCGTTTTGTCATCTCTATCCTCCAAATAAAGTAATCGAGAAATACTCCCTATCTATTTATTCGGAAAAGTTTCTAGTTATATTATAGCACGGTATCTAAAATTTTCAAGTCACTTTCCTATTACAGCAACTACTAAAAAGCGTCCCAAAGCCATGTTGACTACGGAACGTTTTCTACTTTATCTGAAGAAAAAATGAAAATTCGTTCTATCCAAATGCAAGTTCAAATACCCTATATTTAATCCCTCCTAAAAATATCCCGTGTATAGACCTTGTCAAGAACATCATCCAAACTCAAGTCGTATCGATTGGCTACAATGGCTTGACTCATTTCTTTAAATTTCTTAAGATTGTTGACGACTTTGGAGCCAAAGAATGTCGTTCCGTTCTCTAAGGTCGGCTCATAAATTATCACCCTTGCTCCCTTAGCCTTCAAACGCTTCATAACTCCCTGGATAGAACTTTGACGGAAGTTATCAGAATTACTCTTCATGGTCAGACGATAAATTCCTATCGTGATATCCTTTTCTTGCTGTTGCGAATAGGAATCATGTTCTGAGTAAGCATAGTAGCCAGTCATCTTCAGTACCTGATCGGTAGCTACATCAACAATACGTTCGTTAATTCCGGAAATGCAGCAATCCTATGATTAGCTATGTGAATTTAAAAATTCTTGTAACTGTCCTAAATCATCAAGATTATCAATCTCAAATATAACGTTCGAAGGAATATCTCGCTTATACACTGTCAACTTATCCAAGTTATCTTTTACAAGATTATCCCAATACAAATTACAAAAATCGTTTGATTCTAACACTTCTTCAATAAGTTTGTTTAGAACCTGACCAGATTTTGCATCCCAATATGATACCCCAGATAGAATAGAGCCCTCGCCACTATCTATCACAATTTCTTTCACTTGACCATTATCATCACATTTTAAAAGCCACTCATCCTCAAAATTATCTTTATATGCCGAAAAATATGTAGAAATGGTTACATCAGAATCTAAGAAGTTCGTGTGCAAATAATTGTCCGCATCAATCACATAAGCATCACTTAAAAAATCCCTCACAAGATACATGCTATAAAAGTTATTATAGGTATCATATTTATCATTGTGAATTAACCTTACCCCATATTTACTCTCTAAAAAGTCAAACTTTTCTGATAAATAACCTGTCACAATAATAATTTCCGAAATACCTATTTCATTTAAAAATAAAATTTGTCTTTCTATTAATGTTTGATCTCCAACTTCAATCAAAGATTTAGGAGTTGTAAAAGTCAAGGGTCTTAATCTAGTTCCCATTCCTGCTGCTAAAATAATCGCTCTCATCAATTCTCCCCCTTAGTTTTTCAAGACAAATAGTGTACCAATAACAATAACTATACTACTGATGATTAACTTTATATCTAATTGACCACCGAAAAGAAACAGTGAAAAGATGACTGTCCAAATAGAATAAGTGACATTTAAACCTGTCGCTCTTACTGGACCTATAGTATCAATAGCAGAATAATAAAATAAATAGGAAAGCGTTCCTATAACGGAAAGACAAACGATAAAAAGAATAGACGGTGAACTAAAAACAGTTGCTATACTGTAAACAACATCCCCCTCTATTATCATAAATAACAGATAAACTAAGCTTGAAGTCCATTGCCTGATAAATAAAGCTTGTTTAGGTAAAATATCTTCTTTCATACCATAAGCAGTAATAACACTCTCTGATGCCCAGCCAATTACACATAGCAATGCTGCTAAAGAACCAATGAATAATTCTTCTATTTGAGAAAAACCACTATATCCAAGAAAAATAACTGCCAAGATAGTTAAAGCTAGCCCAAACCATCCCTTTCTTGTCAAATAATCTTTTAAAAAAATCATACCTAATAAAGCTGCGACTGCAGGGTAGATAGCGGATATTGTCGCTGTCAAGCCTGCCCCCAACTTCTCCACTGCAAATAGATAGGCTCTCATTCCTAAAGGTCCTGCGAATACTGCTGCTATCATTACAAAATAAGCACTTCTAGTTTTCAAAATTTGTATCGTATTTTTAAACCGACCTCTAATAGATAAGTCAATTGTTAAAAAAATAGCAGAAAAGAAATCGTGAAAAAATGCTAATAGTAACGTAGAGGATAATAGCTTGCTATCCCCAACAACGAAAGGAACCATTAACAATATCAAACTATTCAAGGATGTATCCAATCCCCAAAACATTCCTGATAACAAGCCCTGTAAATTTCCTCTTAAACTAATCTTCATAGTTACTCCTTTTAGAATAAGTATATATATATTTAAAACATCGATACATTCTTTAATCTCTTCTAAAAATATCTCGTGTATATACCTTATCTCGCACATCGTCCAAAGAACTATCATAACGATTGGCTACAATGGCTTGACATTGAGACTTGAACTTCTTCAAATCATTGATAATTTTAGAACCAAAGAAGGTTGAGTCGTCCTCTAGAGTTGGTTCAAAAATAATAACTTTTGCACCTTTGGCTTTCAATCGTTTCATGACACCTTGAATGGAACTCTGTCTAAAGTTATCCGAGTTGCTCTTCATCGTTAAACGGTAAACACCAACAGTAATTTCTTTTTCTTGCTGACGAGAGTAGCTATCATGTTCAGAGTAATCATAATAACCAGCCATTTTCAGCACCTGATCGGCAATAAAATCTTTCCTTGTTTTATTGGCTTCAACAATGGCCGTCATCATGTTCTGTGGAATATCATTGTAATTAGCCAATAATTGCTTTGTATCTTTTGGCAAGCAATAGCCTCCATATCCGAAAGAGGGATTATTATAATGATCGCCGATACGAGGATCCAAACCAACTCCTCGAATAATCGATTCTGTATCTAATCCTTTTAGCTCAGCATAGGTATCCAATTCATTGAAGTAAGAAACACGCAAGGCCAAATAGGTATTGGCAAAAAGCTTAACCGCTTCAGCTTCTGTCGATCCCATATGTAATACATCGACATCCTCTTTCAAGGCACCTTCTTGTAGTAGCGAGGCAAATAGTCTTGAACCTTCTACTACCGAATCTGGAGCTCCTTCTTCACAGGATACAATAATCCGTGAAGGGTAGAGATTATCATAAAGTGCTTTTGACTCTCTAAGAAACTCTGGACTAAAAATAATATTTTCCGTAGCAAACTTTTCACGCATAGACTGGGTGAATCCAACAGGAATCGTTGATTTGATGACCATTAATGCCTTAGGATTGACCGACAATACTGTTTGAATCACAGATTCCACATGACTAGTATCAAAGTAATTCTTAGCACTATCATAGTTCGTTGGAGCAGCAATTACAACAATTTCTGCCTCTTTGTAGGCTTTTTCTGCATCAAGTGTTGCTACTAAATTCAAGTCCTTTTCCGCAAGATATTTCTCTATATAATCATCCTGAATCGGAGAGTTCTTAGAATTGATTAAGTCAACTTTTTCTTGGATAATATCCACAGCGGTAACTTGATGATGCTGTGCTAATAAGACAGCGATAGAAAGACCGACATAACCGGTTCCTGCAACAGCGATATTTTTTGCCGGAAGAGTGCCGATTGACTTCGGAAAATCAGAAACAAATAAACTGTTAATTTCAAATTCAAGCACATTGCTCAAAGCCAGTAACTGAGGAATCGAAGGAAGATATTCACCTTGCTCCAGCTTGCTAATCATAGCCCGATTTATCCCTGTCAAATCAGAAAGTTCCTGCTGAGAATATCCCAACTCTTTTCTTTTAGAAAAAATAATAGTTTTAAGAAATTCTTGAGAAAATTCTTTGTTACTCATAATTTCACCTCTACAAAAAAATGATATACAAAGTATACCATTTGTTACTAAAAAAATCAAAAAAATATCATCGACAACATAGTTTTAATCAAGTGCTATAAGAGAACAAGATAAATCAATCCTTCTCATCTTTGTGTATCTTGATATATTTTTTATCCATACAAACTATGAGCATACTAGTCTAGAAAACAAGGTCTATTTATAATACTCCTTATACCATTGAGCAAATCGACGTAAGCCTTCTCTGAGAGTGGTAGAGGGACTAAAACCAAAATCTCTCTCCAAATCAGAAGTATCAGCGTAGGTTACTGGTACATCTCCAGCTTGCATAGGCACCAGTTTTTTATGTGCTTCAATATCAAAATCTTCTGGCAATACTCCTGCCAAAACTAGTTCCTCACTCAATATGTGAACAAAATCCAATAAGTTTTCAGGATTGCTATTGCCAATATTGTAGATTGCATACGGCGGAATAGGGAGACCATCACTTCCACTTCTCTTCTGTGGTGCGCCAAACATGACACGCTTGACACCTTCCACAATATCATCGACATAGGTAAAATCACGTTTACAATTTCCATAGTTGAAAATTTCAATCGTTTCCCCTTTTATCAGTTTATTTGTGAATCCAAAATAAGCCATATCTGGACGACCTGCTGGACCGTAGACCGTAAAGAAACGTAGTCCCGTTGTTGGAATGTCATAGAGCTTACTATAAGCATGAGCAAATAACTCGTTTGACTTTTTGGTTGCTGCGTAAAGCGAAACAGGATTATCAACCTTGTCATCTGTTGAAAATGGTACTTTTTCATTCCCACCATATACTGAAGATGAGGAGGCATATACAAGATGTTCAACTGGATAATGGCGACACGCTTCTAGGATATTTTGAAAGCCAATGATATTACTTTCAATGTAAACTTCTGGATTTGTAATCGAATATCTTACACCTGCTTGTGCTGCCAAATTCACAACAATATCAGGCTGATATTGTTCAAAAATTGAATTTACTAATCCTTTGTCCGCCAAATCGCCTTCAATAAAAGTCCATTTATTTTTACTTTCGTTTGATAGTTGATTTATTTGTTCAAGACGATACTGTTTCAACGTTACATCATAGTAATCATTCAAATTATCAAGACCGATAATACGACAAGGTTCTTCGCTCTTCAATAGCTCTAATACAAGATTACTGCCGATAAAACCGGCTGAACCTGTGATGAAAATAATTCTGTTCTTATTTAATTTCAATATACTTCCTCCCTATCTATTTTATAAAGCAAACATCTCCGATTATATTTGCATTCATCATTCAAACAAGAAAATAAAAATATTAGCACTTCCTAATTATCCTCATCTTCGAAAGTTGATAGATACTCACTGACAATAACTGAAAACTCTTTTGCATATTCATACTGGTATCGAGCGTAGTCACCAAACTCAACCCCTAGTTGCTGTTTATATTCACACCAATTGCTCCATAACAAACCAGCAGTAGCAACATATGCATAAATTTTCATTCTTATTCTTTCTTCGCACCCTTCTTCAAAGTATGCGTCTATCAAAAAATCTATTTGCTCCCTATTGTATTGAGAATAAATAGCAAACATCGCAATGTCTAAATCAGGATCCTGCATCCCAGCATACTCCCAATCAATTAAACGAACTTCTGTTTGATTATTTTTCTCAAAGATTAAGAAATTATCGGGATTTGCATCAATGTGACAAAGAACCTTTTTTTCTATATTCAACTGAATATAACTCTTAAGAGTAAGTACTCTATTTTTAACAGATTGATAGTCTTCGTATATAGATTCCCTATTTCCTCTTAAGCTTTCATAAAATTCTATTTCCCCAAATAAATCAAACTCATGAGAAGTAATTAATTCGCTTTCATGAAAACCTCTTAATTTTTTCATACATAAAGAAACATCGCTTTTATTATTTGAATCACAGTTTCTTGCACCATCAATAAAAGAAGTAATTTTATATCCTTTTTCAGGGCTAATATAAATCAATTCGTCACTAATACTTTCCCCAGCAATTACTCTGTAAACTTCAGCTTCCTGTTCTCGATTAATTAATTTATCGGTTCCCTCCCCAGGAATTCTCATAATGTAACTTTTGTCTTTGCATTCAAACATAAAAGAACGATTGGTCATGCCTTTTTTCAAGGCAAGTACATTCTTTATTTCTTTAGGAGCAATATCAAAAGTTGTACAAATAATATCTATTGTTTCTACTCTTAAATGATTAGACATATCATCTAAGAAAATCAAATCTTCAAATGTATTAATATCTTGTATAAAATGCTCGCAATTTTTGAATGTAGGTATTGCTAGTTCCCCATCTGTAACCAAAAGCTCTTCCCAAGCTAGCATTTGTTGACTAGGGTTATTTGCCAACTCTCGAAGCCTCTGTTTTATCCAAATTGAATCCGATTGCTCTATAAAAGCAACACCTAATCTTTCGCTCAAATCATCTAACTTTGTTACGTTTTTTGAAATATCAGCAATCATATACCAAGAAGAGTCATCTTTCTTGCTAGTAAAAGGATTTGTTGCGCACCAGATGTCACATGGAATTATATAGGAATTCGACAAATAGGATTCCGCTAAACTTAGGGAGTATAGTGTATTGGAGTTAGCAAAATCATCATTTTCAATTAATTCAACTTCGTACTTATCTATTAAATATCGGAATTGTTCTTTTTTGTATCCAATAACAATAATAATTTCAGAAACCCCTGCTTCTTTGAGTTGTACGATTAAGCGTTCAATCAATATCTCACCATTCACTTCTAGAAAAGCCTTGTGAGTCTCAAAATTTAATGGGATAGTTCGTCTACCTAAGCCCGCCGCGAGAATAATGGCATTTTTTAGTATCATCCATGCAACCTCAATAAATATTCTTAGACTGTAAACTATGATGTTTCAGTAATTCTTTGATTCTATTTTCTAATGCAGGTACCTTTAAATAATCACCATAGAGTAACGATAGTAAGTGCTTGTAAGACGTTGGCACACAAAATTCTCCTTCTAAAGTTTGCATTTTTTCTATCGATAGTACATTTTTTGTTGGAATCTCATACCATGTAGCAAAAATGTCTGCTGTTGTGGCGTAACTTGACTCTTCTAGTCCGTACATACTACATAATTTTTCAAATTTCTTATAATCTCTTTCAACATCGCGAAATAAGTATCTCAGCTTAAATAAGCCGATTTTTACTGCACCTTTAAATGAATTAGCTGATTTTATAAGAGAAATCAATTTATAGTATCTAATAAAGGCCAGTTGTTGTACTTCTTTAGAAAATCTCTTCCTTTCTTCTGACTCTTCTGGCATACCAATCAAATAAAATACATCTAAATGAAATAACTCAGTAGAATAACCTTTTGGTGCAATCCGCATCATATAATGACGACAGTTCTCATCAACTTCTGGACAGTAAAAATAAAACTCGTCGTTCAAATCATTCTTTAGTGCCTCAATAAGCTCCTCTTTTTTCGAATATGGAACAAAAACATCCACATCATAATCCCATGGAATTTGACCATTATCTCTCACAGCACCTAATAAGGAACCATATGCTAATTGATATGGAATTGAGTTCGTGACACAAACCTTATGAAATTCTCTCAAAGCATTCAAAATTAAATCTTGATAGGATTTGAACTCTTCAAAAATTTGTTCGAAATCTTTACGATAATATGAACTCTTACGAACCTCTTCCAAAAATTCATTTCTATCCATTTTTTCCTCCCAAAAGATTTTTTTTCTGATTTAAGAATTGTTTAAACTCTGCACGGAATTTATAAAGCACAAAACCTAGGTAAGTAAACATTACAACAACTCTGTACCCAAACTCAATATAACTAAATGTAAACGGATAGTTAAGATATGTAAAATACAGCCCAATCCCCATAAAAACAACAACTACCATGATGATATAGACAAGCTTTGAAAGCTTTAATCCTATATCTTCAAATCGTTTGCTAATTGCTATGACAATCCCGACTCGTATGAGCATTGAAATAAAATCTGCAAGGATTGAGCCGGTTATACCTAAGATTCCAATCAAATAATAAGAAATTACTACATTCACCAGGCTACTTGATAAGGTTGCAACAAAAATCAATCTTGATGCTTTCTTATGATAGAAGAGAATTTCTACATAAAAATAGTAAAGTATCTTTATCAAAAATACACTTACTATCAAAGGAATATACTTCCAAGAAGAAGCATATCCTTTATCTAATAACAAAATAATATAATCATGAGAAAATAGTGCAATGCCCAAAAGGAAAAAACCAATTACATACGTTAAAATTTCTGAAATTTTCGCAATATTCTTCCGAACTGAATCGTTTAATATCGTCATCTGCTCATAGAGCCATGGACCGTAAGCACTATTCACATAACCTTGAACTATATCAGCAATACCACCGAATTGGGAGGCAATCGCAAACAGTCCTACATCTCCTAGATTCCCAATGTCTCCGATAAAAAGCTTCGACAAAAAAACTGTAATATGGGTTGATAAATTATGAGGGATTATTGGTATCGAATATAGTAAAGCTTCCTTTAGTAATCTCTTATCCAAGCACCATATTATCATACTAGATTTCCATAAATCAATTAACATTACAAAGAAGTAAACAGCATATGTTATGAGATTGGCAAGTAAGACTCCATTTGCTCCGAGTTTAAAATGTACTACAAATAATATATTCAAAACTAGGGTAAGAATAAAAAATATCAGTGTAATGATTGCATACTTTCCAGCTTGCTGCTGACTTTTTAAAATATTTTCATAAATAGTATACTGACAATAAAAAACTAGCGATAAAATAGAAATGAATATTGTCGGAAAAAAGTCTATATTATTAAAAAAATAATAACCCACTATTTTCTTTCCAAGTATCATAACTATACTAGCAATAATACTAATTAGTAAAACAAATAAAATTATAGTTCCATAAAAACGACTTAACCTAACCGTATCATGTTTTAGATCTACATAAAAACGAAATATCGCAGAATACAACGATGCCGCAACAAGAAATGAACCTGTTATTAAAAAACTACTTACAAGACTCGTAATACCATAATCAACAGTGGTTAAATAAGAAGTATAAAGCGGAAGTAGAAAAAAACTAAATCCTCTGATTAACAACCCACAAACCATGTAAATAATAGTATTTTTAAATACAACTTTTGTCGTTAACTTTTTTATCAATTATATATCCTCATAGTCGATGATTTATCAAGGAGATGTTTTATCAATCTGCGACAAATCTAACAACTCTCCAAGTTTTTCATCTGTTTCTTTTGGTGAAAATGGTAAAAAACCTCCTGCTGGATAAAAGGTAAATTCCGAAAAATATATCCTACCATTAACAGAATACAAATCTATTCGTACAAATGGGGCATTACAAATATCATAAAGTTTTTCTGCTATCTTTCTCATTTCTGGAAAATTTGGAGGTAAGACAAAATCACCTAAACGTCTAAAATCAGCTCTACAAAATTCTAATTCATTTCCCTCTAAATCATAGAATGAAATTTGAGCAGTATTATGATCTTCAAGTCCTTTAGAAATATATATAAATTCCGCTCTCCCATTAAAAAAGAAAAATTTATAATCTACTGTATCAGCTACGTTAGCTAAATCTTCTAAATACTCTTCCGCTATAATTCTAGGTGGAACATCTTTATAAACCCATTCTCTATAAGGATAGTAAAAATTACGTTTTAATGCCCTGCAAAGCAATTTTCTTGCCTTTTCTCTATCAAATTCCTCTTTATCCCTGCAAATAATCACGCTCCCTGAATCATGCGTACATTTTAAAACAAATTGATTTGGCAACGTATCAAAATCGATTTCTTCAGCACGATTCCAAACGTCCAATGTGGGAACAATATACTGCTTGCCAATGCTTGCAGCAACAACCTCTTTCACTTTATATTTATCAACCAACTTGATATATTCTTTATTTCGATCATGAATTTTTAACCATTGTAATTTTTCGTTATATGTTTTAGGTGATAACAAATTCAACTCTTGGTTCATATTGATTTTATACAACCTTTTCAAAAAAACACTATCTGGCATATTTTTGAAAAAACCATTCCTTGCTAAAACTTTGAATCTGTAATCTTTATTAAATAAAAATTTAAAATATTTATTCATTTCTCACTCCCTAATGTCTATATCGGTTATCCATTTTAAAATTAATCGGACATTTGTTATTCTTCTATTTGGATTCAGGCTTCCGTAAAATTTCATTCAACATTGCGCAAGAAATAATAATAGGTAGGTACCAAAAAACCTGTGCGGAGAAAGTTACCGCAGACCATTCAATAAACAATATTGTACTAACTAAAGAAAAAGATAAGAGAGAAAAATTATTTTTTTTCTTATTTGCTAAATCCCTCAAACCATTCAAAGATATATAGAGATTATATATGTATCTACTGTAATATGTGAATAACCCCATCAAGCCAAATGTAACCGATAATTCTGCAATGTTACTATGTGAATAATCATAGTTTAAGGTTGTTTTTAAACCAAAATAATTCCATCCACCTCCAAAAATCGGGTGCTCCAGAAAAAAATGTAGGGATTCAACTAACATTTTTTCACGCATGTCCGTTGAATAAGAATATGTAAGAGTATTAGAATCCCCCAGTAAAGTCATCAACATCTGCTCGATTCGAAACCCCATAATAGAATAAAAATAGGGAATCTTAAAAATTAGAATCCATAAAAAAAAGAAAGACAGGATGACCTTTAACCAAATAATCGCTTTATGACGATTATGATAATAAAAAATAAATAAATTAGTCAATAAAAAAAATAAAGTCTTTTTAGATCCTGTCAGCAACATAAAAATTACAAATACTAAAAATAAGAGCAGATCGCGCTTATTCTTAGTTATACAATATCTCCATGCCAGCAAAGAACTAACCAAACCAAAGTTAAATCCTACAGAGTTTACATTTCCACTTAAGGAGGAACCTATTCGTACCCCTCCCGATAATATGTCTGCCCCCTCTTTAGAAATCAGATATATAATTGAAAACAATCCTGCTAGAACAAATGGAAGTGTTATTTTTATGTAATTCTTTCGTAAAATAGATGAAATCGATAAATATAAAGCAATATTTTCAAAATATCTGTACAGTATCGAATCAATAGGAAAAACTCCAGACCTTAGAAAAAATATTCCATAAACACAAAACATAAAGTAAATCACTGAAATCCAAATGATAAAATGATTCAATCTTACTCTATAGCGAAAATATTGCACTCCCAAGCTGTACGAAATAACCATACCTATCATTGTTAGCACCGAATAAACTTTTATACTCTCAGGAGTATAAAAGTTTATTTCAGATACTAAAATTAGCACAATTGCTATAATATTTAAATAAAACTCTAATGTTGAAACTTTTATTTTTCTACTTTCAATCATTTGATTCTCCGCAAACACTCTTCCCATTGATCATATATTTTTTCACTGCTAAATTCTTTTACACTATTATTTGCAGTTTTCCCCATTTCCTCTGCAATCTGCGGATTCCGCAACATCCACAACATCGAATTTGACAAGGCTGCCCTATCATTTCTTGGCACAAGAAGTCCATTTTCCTTATTATTAATAACATATCTCGCTCCCCCTGGTCGACAATCAGTCGAAATCACAGGTAAACCCAATGCCATTGCTTCTAATAAAGTATTGGGAACTCCTTCATAATCAGAAGACAATACAAACAAACTTGCGTCGATCATCTTTTTATGTATTTCTGAACAAGTTCCCTTTAAAAAAATTCGTTTTGATAAATTCAATCGTTGAATAAGGGTTCTTAATTCATTTTCAAGAGGTCCCTCTCCATAAATTTCCAAATCATAGCCTTCAAGTTGTTTGGAAATATCCGCAAATGCCTTTATTAATAACTTTTGATTTTTTTGTTCATGTAATCTACCAACTGAAACAATCACTTTTCGTCGGCAAATCAATTCTGGAAATTCCAAATCGTTTATAAAAATAGGATTCATGATAATCTTACTTTTTCTTTGAACTTTTTGGTTGAAAAACTCCTGTGCTCCCTTTGATTGAAAAATAAAATAATCAATTCTAGGAATACTAATCATACGAATTAGCCCCATAATTCCTTTATATTCCTTATCACTTGGATCTCCACGTTCTGCGTAAATAATTTTACCAGTTACTTTCTTAGACATAAATGATGTCAAATAGGCTGTTTGAAACCAAAAATGAATAGTGATATCAGGTTTAATTTCACTCAAAAATTCTTTTATAGCAGAATATCTAGCTAAAAGTCTACCTACTCCCTTTGCTGTGTCTTTCAAGTATATATACTTAACTTTCGTAGACAGCTCATAACATACATTATCTACAGAGAGGGATACTAACCAAACACTATGCCCCCGTTCAGCCATTTCGTTCGCTAAAGCAATATTTTGCTTTTCGGCTCCTCCAAAACCATGTAAAAATGATAAAAAAACTATTTTCATACTTACTCTCTAAATTATTTTAGCTGAAACTCCAGCAACTGTACAATTTTCAGGAATGTCCTCCAGTACCATAGCGGTCGCTCCGATGTTGACATGTTCCAAATTCTAACATTATTAAGAAACGCAGCACTATTCATTATATATATTATCGCCAATAAGCGTATTTTTTCATACAGTCATATTCTGTAATAGTACATCTTGACAACGAATAATTCTCCCTAAAAAATGAACATTTCTGGCAATCACTGTGCTGCTCAATATATGTTTGTAAATTATAAACAAAAACTCAACCAACACTATTCCCACACTCCCAAGGATACAACAACCTTTGATTCAGCACGTTTTAACCAAAATAAATAATATAATACAAATTAAAATAGAATTGTTTAGAATTAGCACTCTTTGTACCTAATATCTTTTGTATTAAACCGTTTGGCGATTGATAATAAGAAATCTTTCAGTTTTGTCTCCTAATCCTAAAAATAACACGATATAATGTAGCTAAAATTCTGTAATCAATCGCACATATCATTGCTAGTATTTTTCTGTTTAAAGGCATCGGAGAAAAAAACAGATGAACATAATTTTTTCTCAATTGAATCGTCAAAAAAGCAATCTTTTCTCTTGAAACATCTGCGGAAATACCACCAATAGCAGCCTTCGCTAATAGTGAAAAATAACTTCTAGCCAACTTAATCAGAGATAGTTTTTTTAACTCCTTATTATCATATTTTCTGGTTAAATCATATAATTCTTGACATGCTACAAGAAGATCGAAGTCCTTAGATTTTAAAACACCACTTGTAAGACTTGTGACATTATCTTGATAATAATAATAACCTATATCGCGTATACGGATCATTTTTTTAGCGCATTGCAAGACTTTAAAATTAGTAGCGATATCCTCATTTACTTTTCCTTCTGGAAAGTAGACATTTTCAAATAAAGATTTTAAGTATACTTTTCTACAAACAGAAAATGGGCATTTCTCTGTTTGACCTCTATAAAGATAATCGTACAGAATATCTTCATCGTATAGTACAAACGGTTCTCTGTCTATATTTTGATTGGATATTTTTTGTCCTTCTTTCACAAATTCAACATTAAAATCAATAACATCTGCTGAATATTCATGTAAAAAGGTAATACATTTCTCATAAATGTTCAAGTCAACCCAATCATCACTATCTACAAATGTTACATATTTTCCGTTTGCATTGGCCAGACCGACATTTCTTGCTGTACTCAATCCCCCATTTTCTTTATGAATAACTCTAACTCTTTCATCATTTTTTGCAAGTTTATCGCATAGTTCCGATGAACCATCGGTAGACCCATCATCTACCAATATCACCTCTATATCTCTATATGTTTGGTTAACCAAACTATCAATACATCTTTCTAAGTAAGTGACTACTTGATATACCGGAACAATAATAGATAAAGATACGCTCTTTGTATTATTCAACTTTGACAATATACAGTCCTCGCTTCCCTTCAAATACCGAATCAAAACAAATTACATTCCCTTTTCTATTCCATCTCGGATGCAAATCACATCTAAATTCATTGTCATAACGAAATGGAGAAAAAACCTGCGCTATTACTTTCAAATTTGAAGAACTTTTGTTGTCAGCATCGCTTATTCGAATCGAAGATATACGTTTTTTATCAGGATAAGAATCAAAAACAATCTTATCACGATTTGGTGAATAACTAGGATGCCCATCAAAATCTATTTCATTCCAATATTGTTCAAATATCGAAGTTTTATCTTGCATTAAAAAATAACCTGTTCCAAATCCTTTTTTATTTTCAAACGCTAAAATTGAACGATTATCCCTCCAAAAACAATGCGATACCATATCATCGTCGCTTAAATTATACATATCCGAACCATCAACATCACAAGTAAGTAGTCGAGTATATTTTCTATCCCCCTTAAACCATCTATGAAGAAACATAAATCTTTTATTGTCAGGAGAAATCATTATATGATTTATTTTGTGGACTGCATTCTTCATTTCCTTACGAAACTCGAATGATACGATATCATCATACAAAAGTACCTCACTAACGTCTCCACTTGCAAAATCAAGTTTCCAAATTGCAGTCCCTACAGGTAATGATACAAACTTTTCTTCTGTGATATTTGAATAGCCATATCCTGGTGCCAATTGATGCAATCTAGAGAAATCCAAGCTCAAAGCAAAACTGCCATCACTTGCTACGCTATATACAGGGAAAGGAAACAATTTCTCCGAAATCGTTCTAATCTCTGATTGTTTAAACTCTAGTTCCAGTACTATTGAACAGTATTTTCCATTTCTAAAATCATTGAATATTATTTTGTTTGATGAATTGCCAAACCACTGTAACATACATCCTTGTTGCGTATTCCATGTTCGAGTTTCTCCAATTTCGCTAACTATACCTGTTAACGTATCTATTATTACAATTTTTGCTACTGTCCTTGGAGCAACTTCTTTATAGGTTTCTTTTGCTTTAAGAGATAAAATATAACGATCCGTTTCATCCCATGGACACTTATCATAGTATCCAAAAAAATACTCTGAACCATCATCTGGTGATACCCGAACAATATCCCCAGTACTATTTATTTTGGGTGATAAATGATACATGCCCAATTGATAGACTCGTTTAAGTGTTTTTTTTATTACTGGATATTTATTTAACTTTTGATTAATGACCTGCTCTATCCCCATTATAATTCTTTTCCTTACTTCTCAATAAAAATCTATACAAATTTCGTAAAAGTTTGACTGGCAAAATAAACACCAAAAGTTGTGCAACCGCTACAATAAAAAAGTCTACAAAACTATTGAAACCACTACGCCATGCTCTATAACGCAACTTTATTAAAATTTTTGTATTTATCCAAGACTTTCTTTTTTTATAAGTTCCTTCATCAAATCTAAATTTAAGTAAAGGTTCTGAGAGATTTAAACACTCAACATTATTTGATAATAATCTTATCCATAAATCAGTATCTTGATTCTTACGATAATTCCCATATCCTCCAACTTCCAACACCTTTGACTTCCTATACATCGTCGAAGGATGATTAAAGGGATCTCTACGCTTTGCAAAACTATAAATATCCGAATTTGTGAGTGGAAGACTACGATAACCGATTACATTTGATAATTCATCAACAAATTCTTCGACAGGGCAACTAACAATGGTAAGTCTAGGATTTTGCTCAAACGCTCTAAGTTGTTTTTCGCATCTTTCTGGCATGGAATAATCATCCGCATCCATTCTTGCAATAAGGTCGTTTCGACATTCTTTTAGACCCGCATTTAATGCCTCTCCAAGTCCAACATTATTTGGTAGTTGAATTTCATTAAAGTAAATGTCACAACTGTTTTGTACATTAACAATAACCTGTTCTAATAGATTAGGAATCGGGCCGTCCTTTACGATAACGATTTCATCAGGTTTTATTGTTTGCTGAACCATACTATTCAATGCAATATAAAAATAATCAGCATTATCATTTTTATACACAGTCATTAAAACACTATATTTCACGAGAATTCCTTCTATTTATTTGTATAAACAACACGTTTAATCGTTTCTATCACATACTCCACATCTTCATCACTCAAGTTGGTATGAAGAGGAAGTGTAATTTCATTTTCAAAATACTGATAGGCATTCGGAAAATCTTTCATATCAAAACCAATATTTTTATAGGCTGTAAGAAGAGGCAGTGGCTTGTAGTGAACATTACAAGCAATCCCTGCTTCAGCCATTTTTTGAATCACTTCATTTCGTTGTTCCAAAGTAAAGCCTTCCAGATGAGTGATATACAAGTGCATAGATGATTGTCTATCTTCGGTCTGATGTACCAACGGCTTAATCAATGTTCCTTCAAAGCCTGCATTGTATTTTTCGACAATTTCTTTTCGACGTTCCAACAGAGATGGGTAACGTTCCAACTGTACCAAACCGATACCAGCCATAATATCTGTCATATTACACTTGTAACCAGGATTAACAATGTCATATTCCCATGACCCTAATTGTGTCTTAGCTAATGCATCCTTTGTCTGACCATGAAGAGAGTAAATCTGAAACTCTTTATACATCTCTTCATCATCCAAACCAGAATGTGGTCTCCATGTCACACTACCTCCTTCAGCAGTTGTAAAATTCTTAACTGCATGGAAAGAAAATGAGGTAAAATCTGCTAGGGAACCCGCTGGTTTCCCCTTATAACTAGCTCCTAGAGAATGTGCACTATCCGATAGAATAATAACTCTGTCGAAAAGTTTCTGCCATTTATTATCAGAAGCAGCATACAAAGAGCGTTTGTTTTCTACGATGGTATAAATCTTATCATAATCACAAGGAATACCAGCTAGATCAACTGGGATGATAACCTTTGTTTTCGGAGTAATCGCTTTTTCCAAAGCATCATATTCCATCTCAAAGCTATTTTTTTGAATATCAACCATCACAGGAGTTGCTCCTACATGAGTAATGACACTACATGAGGCAGTATAGGTCATAGCAGGAACAATAACTTCATCTCCGGGTCCAACACCAAGAATTCGTAAGACTAGTTCCAATCCTGCAGTAGCAGAATTTAAACACACAGTTTTATTGGTTCCTGTAAATACTGATAACCTACGTTCTAGCTCTTTTGTCTTTGGTCCTGTTGTAATCCAA
This sequence comes from Streptococcus sp. 2022WUSS037, assembly GCF_044427225.1. NCBI lineage: Bacteria > Bacillati > Bacillota > Bacilli > Lactobacillales > Streptococcaceae > Streptococcus > Streptococcus sp. 2022WUSS037. The sequence continues at coordinate 17,384 of NZ_JAOTGJ010000012.1, forward strand.
CCAGATTTTAGTGTGTCAATAACTTCATCAATTTCAGCTTGGGTAATATCTGGTGGTGAAAATGGAATATTTTGTCTTTTTGTCATTTCAATCTCCTATTTTATTACATTAATTACTGTATCTATCATTACCTTAAAATCAGAAACAATTCCAAAGTTTCTGATATACTCCAAATTGTATTTCATTTTTTCTGGTAACACTTTTTGAACATATGCTTCATCAGGACTGTAGCCTTGAGAACAATATTCTTCTAAAACAGCATCTTCATCCTTATATGCAATACTTGCTGGTGAAGTAATTCCTGCTGGCAATAGCAAAGTCGCAAGCATTTCATCAGTGTAATGGTCAACATATTTTTGTACTTCTGGTCTTACGCCAACAAAACTCATATCCCCTGTCAAAACATTAAAGAGTTGAGGCACTTCATCCAGCCTATATTTTCTGATAATATGACCGACTTTTGTAATACGATTATCTTGACCGACTGTGACAAGACTTCCGACTTTATCCGCATCAGAAATCATCGTTCTAAACTTAAATATTCTAAAAATTCGACCATATCTTGTAACACGTTCTTGACGATAAAAAATTGGTCCTTTGCTATCTAGTTTTATCCAAATAGATAGACCGATGATGGCTGGCGATAATAATACTAATAGGATTAGTGCTAGTAACTTATCCGTAGTATATTTAAAAAATAACTCGAACTTTCTTGACTCAATTTTTTCAAAATATTGGGCTGTTATTTCATTCGCTTTTAGATATTCTTTTGTTATAGGTCTTCTGCTATACATTCATTCTCCTATTTGCAAGGTTAGCTGGTTTTGTCACTAATCCTCAATCCTAAAATACTCTAAATAGTCCTTAAATCGCTCTTGTGCGGCTAAGCAAGTATCTAGCAAGAAACCATTCTGTTCTCCCCATTCAGCTAAGCCACGATAGTAAACATACTTCATGTCATCTCCAATGATAAAGGGGATATGTCCATGTTTAAGACATTCTTTGAACATAGTCAATCGACCTACTCGTCCGTTACCATCTTGGAAGGGATGGATGCGTTCAAATCGAACATGAAAGTCAAGAATATCCTCAAAGGAAGTCTCAGGCAAGTCGTGATAGCTGTTCAGCAGTTCTTGCATGTCCGACTCCACATGTTCAGGTAAGCTTGTTTCTCGACCGCCGACTTCATTCGGAAATCTCTTATAATCACCGACTTGAAACCATGACTTCCGCGAATCAGAGGTCCCTCTCTTCAATATAGCATGGATATCCTTTATCCATTTTTCGTTCAATTTCTCTTGAAAACTATCCAAGAGAAAATCGAAAGCAGTAAAATGATTGGTGGTTTCAATAATATCATCCACCCTTATGGTTGGATTATCCTCAAAACCAATCGTATTGGTCTCATAGATATACCTTGTCTGGTCATGCGTCAGTTGACTCCCCTCTATGTGGTTTGAGTTGAAAGCCAGCTCGATTTGAATCTTATGGTAAAGACCACCTTTGATCCTATTTTCTTTTTCTCTTACTAACCTATGACCTAGCATATCTTACCTCTGAAAAGTTTTTCAACCTTCCTAGAATTTAAACATCGTTTAAACTCTAGGAAAGTAAAAATATCTTTTACTTTCTTTATTCTTGTTTTGCAAATTCAATCAACACATCTTTTAATTCATTTCTATCTTTTTGGAGTAATCCATTGATAAATGAATTGACAATGTCCGATTGCTTATTTGTAACGCGACCCACAAATATTTTTTCATAAATCTGTTCGCTGACACGTTCTTCTGTTGATAGTAATTCCTCGTAGAGTTTCTCGCCTGGTCTGATTCCAGATTCTACAATCCCGATTTCTTCCTCAGTATGACCACTCAGCAGAATAACTTTTCTTGCCAATTCCAAAATTTGTACAGGCTCGCCCATATCCAAGACAAAGATTTCTCCACCTTTTGCCAAATGTCCAGCTTGTATAACCAAACGACTTGCCTCAGGAATCGTCATGAAATAACGAGTCATCCTAAAGTCGGTGACAGTAACAGGACCACCTTTTCTAATTTGCTCTTTGAATAGCGGAACAACACTTCCACGACTACCTAAAACATTTCCGAACCGTACTGCAGCAAATTGAGTCTGACCTGGCTCGTTTAAACCTGTTACAATCATTTCTGCAACACGCTTGGTCGCTCCCATTACATTTGGCGGATTAACAGCTTTATCTGTTGAAACCATAACAAATTTGGCAACTTTTGCAGTTTTAGCCGCCTCAGCCACATTCTTCGTTCCAAAAATATTATTCTTCACTGCTTCATGTGGATTGTATTCCATCAAAGGAACATGCTTATGTGCTGCAGCATGGTAAACAACATCGGGTTGATATTCAGCCATTATGCTAAAAATCAATTCTCTATCTTGAATATCTGCAATGAGAGGGACCAACTCAATCTTACCTTGGAATTTTTCCAGTAACTCTCGATGAATGAGATAGATTGAATTTTCTCCATGTCCAAGCAACAACAAGCGTTTAGGCGTAAACTTAGCAATTTGACGACATAACTCTGAACCGATAGAGCCACCTGCTCCTGTGACAAGGATTGTTTTCCCTTTGAAAAACTGATTCAATTCATCCTGATCCAAAACAACCTCTGGTCGACCAAGAAGATCTGCTACGTCAATTTCCTGAAAGGCACTGACAGACATGTTTCCCGCCATAATGTCTTCAATGCTCGGCATATTATTGACGGTCACTCCTGTAGTGTTACAGATTTCAACAATCTTCTCTCGCTCCTTACCATTTAAAGAAGGGATGGCAATCGTCACTTGGTCAACAGCTAATTCCTCTACCAATCGTGGAATATCATTACGGTTTCCTAAAACTTTAGCGGTACAGATAAATGTTCCAAGTTTATTTGGATCACGATCAACAATACCGACAATTTCAAAATTCAATTTTCGATCTTCGACGGTATTGATAAAAATATTCCCACCATCTCCAGCACCTACTACTAAGATTCTTAGTGGGCTATCCTTCTTTCGAATGACATTTTTTCTCGTCTCATGTAAGACTTTCCAAACAATCCTCGGAGTAATGAGCATTACATACGACAAAAATAAGGACACTAAGATGAAACGATAACTAAAGGTCTGCCATAGAATCATTGAAATGATTAAAAATAATGAATAAGCGGATATCAAACTCAGTCCTATTTTCACATAACTTTGATATCCAGTATACCTCGTAATTAACGAAAAAACCTTTAGTCTAACTGAGATAATCAGGTAGAATATTAAAACAAATAAAACTGCAAGAATAAAGCGTTCATCTGGAATGTCAATAATAACATCCAAAAACAGCCTGCTCAAAATCATGGAAACTATAAGAAGACACGTATCCATGCACATGAGTATCAATCGTTTACTGTTGCGCTCTAACAGTTTGTCAGTAACAGTTCCTAAATCCATTTTTTCTCCACAATCTAGAGTAACCAGTTTAAATCGCCTGGTTTTTTAATAGCATAAGAGGATTCTTTTTTAGCAACGCTTTCGCTTTATCTTTGCCAAATTCCTCTGTTAGTAACTTATAAGCCTCCCTCATAAACGGAGGTCTACTAGATAAATTATGCATATCGCTAGCAACACAATGTACTAAGTCCTGCTCTAAAAAATACCGAGTACGTTTTTTAAATTCTTTTGCTCGATCGCCAATTAAAGCGGGCTTCAGCACATGGTTACTATTTACCTGAGTATAGCATCCCTTGTCAATTAACTCTTCTACTCTCTCTGCATGAAACGCTAGCGCATCATATCGTTCTATATGGGCAAGTACGGGAGTTAGCCCAAGTAGCGTCACTTCATTCACTGCTTCTTGAATCTCTTTCCAAGGAGTATTCATACTGAACTCCAAGAGAATATAGCGCGAGCCATTAAGTGTGGGTACTTTCTTTTTTTCAAGTTTGCTTAAGATATCTTTACTATAATACAATTCAGCACCATAGCACAATCGTATTTCAGGATAAACTTCTGCTACTGCTGCTTTAAGTTGAAGAAAGTTAGTCATGATAACTTTTTCTGGTGTTTCAAACATCCCTTTTCGTCTATGAGATGTCGCTACGATATAGCGAACACCTTGACGATAAGCTTCGCCTATCAAACTCAGGCTCTCTTCAATAGTTTCGGGACCGTCATCCACACCAAATATGATATGCGAATGAATATCAATCATACTAATACCTACTTATCAAACTTATATTATCTGAGAAATTAAGCTTTTTTGCCGTAATGTCCGTAGTTTCCGTATTCACTATACTTCTCATTGGCAATATCATATTTGTTCAAGATAACGCCTAAGAACGGTGTGCCTGTTTGATCCAACTGCTCTTTTACTTTTTTCAAAGATGAGCGCTTAACACTGCCTGCTTCTACTACTGCAACCATCGCATCACATTTTTGTGCAATGATAGCTGCATCAATTACCAGTCCTAATGGTGGACAGTCAACGATAACATAATCATAATAGCGACGAAGAGTCGCAAGTAGATTTTCAAAATTCTTACTTTGTAAAAGGGCAGTAGGGTTGGGAGAAACCTTTCCTGACTCAATGACGGTCAAGTTTGGAATATCTGTATCGCATAATCCTTGAGACAAGTCTGTTGTCCCTGCTAGGTAATCCGTCAAGCCTGTAATCTTTGTAATTGGCTTAAAGAAACCAGGCATGACTGAATTTCGGATATCCGCATCTACCAAGACGGTCTTATAACCTGAACGAGCATAGGCAATAGCGAGACTAGCCGCAGTTGTACTCTTACCTTCATTTGATTGAACAGAGGTAATGCCAACAACCTTAATATCCGCTCCGCTAAGCTGAATGTTGGTACGGATGGCATTGAAATACTCCTCGGTTTTATTTACTATCTCTCTTTTTGTACGCGCAATTTCTAACGTTGCCATATTGTTCTCCTATTTCAATTTCTTCGAATCTGGTACTACACCAAGCAAGGTCAAGCCCATTACCTCTTCAATATCCTGAGGGCGTTTGACACGGTCATCCAAAACTTCCATAGCCAAGATAATTCCCGTTGCCAAGATACCTCCAGCTAATAAACCAAGCAAGATATTGCGTTTTATATTCGGAGTGGTTGGTTCTTCCGCTGGGACTGCTTCTTCAAGTGTTGTCACATCGCTTACCTTGGTGACCTCAACAATTTTTTGCGCCGCAAAGGTACGAAGACTATTTGCAATACGTGCTGCTTCATTTGGATCCGCATCACGCACGGAGATAGAAACGATACGAGTATCGACAGGGATAGAAACTGAAACCTTTTCTTTTAAGTTCTCGTTCAAGTTCAACTCTGTAGCTACTTGCGTCAATACATCTTGTGATAGGATAATTTCCTTATAGTCTTTTACCAAATAGGTACCTGCTTGTAACTCTTGGTTGGTCAACCCGGCACCAGCTTCTACATTTTGACTCACTACATAGATACGAGTTGTCGAGTCAAACTGTGGTGTTACCAAGAAACTATTGTAGACAAAGGCAATTCCTGCACCCAAAAAGGATGTTAGGATAATAAGAAACTTCTTTCTCCACAATGTTTTTAATAAGTATAATACATCAATTTCGATTGTATTTGATTCTTGATTATTCATGTTTTCTCCTATTTTTTAATTTCCATCCAATACTGACTGAATCGCTGCCTTTGCTTGCTCCAGACTGTCTTGGTTAATTTCCATCATATAAAGTTGTGATCCAGGCATCGCATAAGAAGGTAAATCCATACGACCTGAACCTGTCAAGGCCTGAGACTCAACTGTAAACTGGGTACCGGATTCTAATTGCGTATTGACCAAGCGCATTATCGTTTCCAAACTCAAGTCAGTTTGAATGGAGTCTTCAAGACCAGATAGAATTGCTTGATAGTTTTTAAGATTTTCTGGTGCGCTCATTTTTTTGATCAAGGCTGCAATCACTTTTTCTTGGTTTTGACCGCGATCATTATCACCATTAGCCAACGAATACCGCTCACGAACAAAGATTAGCGCTTGCTCTGCATCTAGATGCACTGTCCCAACCGGGAAATTGTACCCTCCGCTTGTAAATTCTTGGGTATTTTCAACATCAATACCACCAACCAAATCAATCAACTGCAAGAAGGAAGTAAAGTTGAGTCGGATATAGTTACTAATGTCAATACCATAAAGATTTTCTAAGGTGTGCACTGAGGCGTTAACACCATAAATCCCAGCATGTGTTAGTTTATCGTATTGATTTTGCCCACCATCTGCAATAGCAACGTATGAATCTCGTGGAGTGGTTGTCAATAAAATCTTATGTGTCGCACGATTGACAGTCATAATGATATTGACATCTGAACGCGAAACAGTAGAAATCGGTCCATAAGCATCAATACCACTAATATAGATATTAAAACTATCTCCACTCACCTGCTCAGTAGCTGTTTCAACAGTCTGAGTCACTTTGAAACTATATATTTTTTTCACTTTTGAAGAAAAGTCTGGATCTTCATTTTCTAAAATATTGGTAAAAACTCCGTTGAAGACCATCGCTTGACTCTCACCATTTATCATAGATTGATATGCTGTCAGGTAAGAGGTTGCGGGGCTAGTTGCTAGTTGAGTAGATTCCATTTTGGATATGTCATCCAATAAAGCGGTGATGTTCTCTTGGTCGTATTCGGCTGGAGCAAGAATACTAGTAAGCTGACGAACATCTGTAATCTCACTATTTGCTGGGACAAGGATGCTCATTTCATATTCTGAAAACGTCGAATTTGAATTTAGCCGTGTTGAAAATTTTACAACTTCTTGCATTCCATAGATTCCGACGGAAGTGATGACTAGTGAAAAAATAAGTAAGAATGCTGTAAATATGCGCGCTTTCTTACGCCACATCAATAATCCAGCCAATACTGCCACTCCTACTAGCAAAAGCGTCACAATATAGTTCAAATACCGGAAATCTAGGATGTTATAGCGATACATAGTCACTAAGAACAAACATAGAGTAATGGCATAAAGTCCCAAAAGCGCAAAATTTACCAATTTGAACTTGGACGACTTACTTCGTCCGCTTCTCTTTTTCATAAACAACCTTCCTAGACTTTTACTTATAACGCACCCATTATACCATAGAAATTAATATTTTCCTATCCTTACTTAGTGCTGGAAAACGTTATCTTGTTTATAATTTCACATTTTGATTGATCGTATGAAGGTAAGTTGGTTTGCCGTTGATTCGGAAGCACAATATTCAAAGCCATCCGCCTTAAAATCTTGAATGTCCGATAATTTCTGAATATTGTTCTTAGCCAACCAGGACAGCAATCTTCCTCTGCCTTTTTTTGATATAGTCGAGTGAACTTTTAGCTGACCTGCTTTTTCTTCCATGAAAAGAATTTTAACTAATCTTTTCTGAATCTGTGGAGAAAACACCTGCTCAAATTCTGACGAAGCCAGTGAGAGAATCAGTTCATCATCACCAACTTCTTGGTCATAATACGGTCGCCAATACTGTTTCAAAGACTGATTGCCTATCTTTAAGCTCCCTTGAAAATCTAAGCGGTGAGGTGAAATGAATTCAAAAGGATGAATCAATCCGTATAAGGCTGTCGCTATACGAACATGGTCACGTAGATAATTTTCTTCTTTCGAATCTATATCTCGCCTATCCATATAACGATACATAAGACCATCATATAACTGCCAGGCTGGATAGGTTTTTGCTTGACCTGTCTTGATTCGATACCAACGATCAGCTTCTAACTCAGCCTTTGCTTCATTCAATTTATAAAAGGCAGCCATCTTTTTTACATCAAATTGACTTATGGCATCCAGCACCTGCTTGCTTCGATCAGACAGGGGATAAAACGAGGCATTCTCTAGATTTGTATTTACTTCTTTTGCATTAGGTATAATTATTTTCATCACTTAATTATACCATATAGTAGCTTAATTCCTGAACCACAACCCCATTATTCATATATTGTCTTTCTTCAATTTTTCCTATATACTAGCTAGTAACATAGTCTATAAAAAAGGGGGCCTAGATGAAAAAATATCAAGTTATCATCCAAGATATTTTGACTGGAATAGAGGAACATCGATTCAAACGTGGAGAGAAATTACCTTCTATCCGTCAACTCAGCGAGCAATATCATTGTAGCAAAGACACTGTCCAAAAGGCTATGTTGGAATTAAAGTACCAAAATAAGATCTACGCTGTCGAAAAAAGCGGTTATTATATCTTAGAAGATAGAGATTTCCAAGACCATACTGTAGAGCTCAATCCTGCAGACTTTCAAGAATTACCCTATGAAGATTTTCGGATTTGTCTAAACGAAAGTCTTATTGGGCGGGAAAATTACCTATTCAACTACTACCACCAACAAGAGGGATTGGCAGAATTGATTTCCTCCGTTCAAAGTTTATTAATGGACTATCATGTCTATACAAAAAAAGACCAGCTGGTTATCACAGCTGGTAGTCAACAAGCTCTATATATTCTCACACAAATGGAAACCTTGGCTGGAAAAACGGAAATCTTGATAGAGAACCCTACCTACTCACGAATGATCGAGCTCATTCGACATCAAGGAATCCCCTATCAAACAATTGAACGGGATTTAGATGGAATCGACCTAGAAGAATTGGAAAGTATCTTCCAAACTGGAAAAATTAAGTTTTTCTACACAATTCCTCGCTTGCACAACCCTCTCGGTTCAACTTATGATATAGCAACAAAAACAGCCATCGTAAAATTAGCAAAGCAATATGATGTCTACATCATTGAGGATGACTATTTGGCAGATTTCGACTCTAGTCATAGCCTACCTTTACACTATCTTGATACAGATAATCGTGTCATCTACATAAAATCTTTTACACCGACACTCTTTCCAGCCCTCCGAATCGGTGCAATCAGCCTTCCTAATCAGCTACGTGATTCCTTCATCAAACATAAGAGTCTAATCGACTACGATACCAATCTTATCATGCAAAAAGCTCTCTCGCTCTACATTGATAACGGTATGTTTGCACGGAACACACAGCATCTTCATCATATTTATCACGCTCAGTGGAATAAAATAAAAGATTGTTTAGAGAAATACAATTTGAACATCCCGTATCGAATTTCCAAAGGGAGCGTGACCTTTCAGCTAAGCAAGGGGATTCTTTCGCCTAGCATCCAACACATGTTTGGAAAGTGTTATTATTTCAGCGGACAGAAAGCTGATTTCTTACAGATCTTCTTTGAACAAGATTTTGCAGATAAACTGGAGCAATTCGTAAGATATTTGAATGAATGAAATTTAATAACCTCATACAAACAATCCCCCTCGAACTTAGAAGACGAGGGGGATTATTCTATATAGTGGAAACTACATTCCAAAATTGTTATACTCTTCGAAAATCAAAATTATCCGTTGTCAACTTACCTTGATGAGTGAAAAGCTCCAGTGGAGGTTTTCAGCCTGTTACCTTGAAATAAGATAGTAACAGAGTTCTATCTTCGACTTCGTTTCCTAGGCTACTTTTGATTTTCATTGAGTATTACTCTGTGAATCACGCTTTCACTTCATAGCCCATCAAAAGTCCACCTTCTTCAGCATAAAAACTGCATAGACCTGATGTTGCAACTTCGTCAATAACAGCCGTTGGAAAACTTGCTTTTACCAACTCTGAGAATTGTTGGAAAAACTTGGCATTGTTGCGGTGGGCCATGACAATTCGACCACCATCATAGCCTGCTTTTTTCATTTCTTCAAAGGCCGCTGTCACAGATTTCTTATGGCCACGCGCCTTTTGAAGTAATTCTAGTTTGCCTTCATAACTTGCTTCACCGACCATACGGATATTGAGAAGACCAACGACAGTGCCTACCAATTTGCTCAGTCTTCCATTCTTAACAAGATTATCAACCTTCGCTAAAACAAAGAGGAGCTTACTGTGTTCCCGATAGTGAGTTATCGCTTCTACTACTTGTGGAAAATCTAGTCCTGCACCAATTAAGCGATTGATTTCGTCAACAAGTAAATCCATTTCCCCACTGGCTGACAAACTATCTATCAAATGGATATTGACATTCGGATGCTCTTCGATATACATATCCCTAGCTACACGTGCCGCATTAAAACTACCCGATAGCCCACCTGTAATCGTCACAACGATAATGTTCTCAGCTCCCTCAAAAGCTGCCTGATAAGCCTGCGGACTTGGACACGCCGACCCCGCTGCAGACTTAGATGCTTCCATCACCTCCATCATGTGATCAATATCCAAGCTTGCATCATCAACAAATGCTTGTTCTCCAACTTGGATGGTAAGTGGCACACTAATAAATTCAGTGTCCGGAGCTAGATTAGCTAATTGACGATAGTCACAGCCCGAATCTGCAACAATTTTCCATTTTGACATAATATTCTCATTTCCAATTTTACTTTTTTATTTGACAATAAATCTCTATTTACTTACAATTATATCATTAAACTACCCCATCTGAAAGCATTTTCTTTCAGATGTGACACTCGGAAAAGGAAAACTATGGCAGGTCGTAAAATTTCACCCCAATCTTTGAAAAACCTCTATCAATCAAATAAAGAAGCGAATCAACTGACTAAGGAATCAATAGAAACTGCTCTGCTATTTCTCCTAGAGAAAAAGGAGCTCAAGCAAATTTCGGTATCTGAATTGGTCCGAAAAGCTGGTGTGTCACGCAATGCCTTCTACCGCAATTACAAGTCCAAGGAAGAAATCCTTGAAGACTACTACGAACGGACTTCTAGCAACCTTAAAAAGAAATGGCAGGACTTGCAGGACAAGGTTCAAAAGGACGGCGTCAAGCAAAGCTTTGCAGATTTTGTCCACGAACAAAAACGCAAGGCCGAGCAAAGCAAAACCTTGTCTAATGTCAGCCAATGGATCAAAGAAAAAACAAAACGGGATTAAAAGTCCCGTTTTTTGCAGTCTTCTATTTTTGGCCTAATTTTCTAGTCTTTTTGAGGGCGGCGGCGACTGCCTTGATGATGGCGTAACGGAAGCCTTCTTTTTCCAGCGCAACAACGCCTGCGATGGTCGAACCGCCTGGCGAGGTCACTTCTTGTCGGAGCTGGGCTGGGTGCTTGTCGCTGTCCAAGACCATCTGAGCAGTTCCAGCGAGGGTTTGAGCTGCAAGAACTTTGGCGTCTTGAGCCGTCAGCCCGTTCTGCACACCAGCATCCGTCAGGGCCTCAATCATCTGATAGACGAAGGCAGGGCCGCAGCCTGCGATAGCCGTTGCTGCGTCGATCAGGCTCTCTGGCACCTGTTGGACCTTGCCTGATTTTTCTAGGATTTGTTCCAATAGCGGAGCGAGCTCTTGATTGACCAAGCTATAGGTCGTCATGCCTTGGCCGATAGCAACTGGTGTATTGGGCATGATACGGATGAGGTTGTCTGCCGACAGAAATTCTGCCAGACTGTCAATGGTCACCCCCGCTGCCATGGAAATCCAGATAGCCGACGGATTCTGGCTAATCTGATCCTGTAAGCCTGACAAGACTGTCTGAATCAGGTGAGGTTTGACCCCAAGGAAAATGACCTCGGCCTGCTCTGCTATTTCCCCATTAGAAAAAAACTGACCGCCTACCTTCTCTTGAAGAGCCTGGGCTTTTGCTGGGTTGTGGTTGCTGAGTAGAAGCTGGGTATCTGGTTGCTGGCTGACCGCTTGGGCCAGGGCCGCTCCCATGTTGCCCAGTCCGATAAATCCAATCTTCATCTTGTCCTCCTAACGAATGTGGCCGTCGCCTGTGATGATGTACTTGTAGGTGGTCATCTCACGCAGGCCCATAGGACCACGGGCGTGCATCTTCTGGGTGGAAATGCCCAACTCGCAGCCCAGACCGAACTCGCCACCGTCTGTGAAGCGGGTCGAGGCATTGACATAGACCGCTGCCGAATCCACATAGAGAGTAAAACGCTCTGCCGTCTGGCTATTTTCCGTCACAATGGCCTCGCTGTGCCCTGTCGAGTGTTGAGCGATGTGGCTGATAGCCTCTTCTACATTTGAAACAACTTTGACAGCCAGGACATAGTCCAGAAATTCTGTATCAAAATCTTGATCGCCTGCCGGTGTGGATTGGTTGAGAAGAGCCTGGGCCTGATTGTCAGCACGTAGCTCCACCTGACCAGCCAGAGCTTCCTCCAAGCGAGGTAGGAATTGGCTGGCAATTTCTTCATGGACTAGCAATACCTCTGCTGAATTGCAGACAGATGGGCGACTGGTTTTGGCATTGACCACAATCTGAAGAGCCTTATCCAAATCCGCATCCTTATCTACATAGACATGGCAGATACCTGTGCCTGTTTCGATAACAGGCACAGTCGCATTTTCAACGACGGCTTGAATAAGCCCTGCACCGCCACGTGGCACCAAGAGATCAATCTTGCCTTTGGCAGTCATCAACTCTGTCGCAGAGGCCCGGCTGGTATCTTGGACCAACTCAATGACCTTTGGAGAAAGACCAGCCTCTTCCAAACCAGCCTTGAGGGCTGTGACAATGGCCTGAGCCGAATGAAAGGCTTCCTTACCTCCACGCAAGATGACTGCATTTCCGCTCTTGATAGCAAGGGCAGCAGCATCTGAAGTCACATTTGGACGACTTTCGTAAATCATTCCCACCAAGCCAAATGGAATGGATTTCTTGCAAATGTTCAAGCCGTCTGCCCGAGTGGATTCTTCCAAGACTAGCCCAACAGGATCTGGCAAGTCGATCAAGGCCCGAATGCCATCTGCCATAGCTTCAATCCGCTCAGCTGTCAAGAGCAATCTATCCTGCATGACCTGGCTGATTTTTCCTTGGGCATGTTCCATATCAATGGCATTGCCAGCTAAAATCTCCTCAGTCTGAGCAACCAACTGATCTGCCATAGCTGACAGGGCCTGGTTTTTCTGTTCGGTTGTTGCAAGGTTGATAGAAGCCTTGTGGGCCAATAAACTATCTAATAATGCTTGAGTTGTTGTCATAAATTTCTCCTATTTAGTCTTTCAGTTTGCTCGTTCGTCAACATAATCAAGACAAACTGAATAACTATAAGCTCACCCAATCGTTGCGGTGAATCAACACACCCTCTGCTCTGCCATTGACCAACTGGTCCTGCAAGTCCTTGGAGGACAATTTGACCCGTCCTTTACCAATCAAGCGGTGATCTGCTTGACTGTAAACTTCCACGACCTGCCCTACTTCAAAGTCACCTTCCAGAGCTTTGACACCAGCAGCTAACAAACTGCGGCCTTGGTGTAACATGGCCTCAACCGCACCAGCATCCACCTCAACTGCTGCATCTGTCCGAGCGTAGAAGGCCATCCACTGCTTGCGTTGGTTCATGGCATGGTCATCTGCTAAAAAGAGGGTGCCACGGTTGGCTTGAGTGACCGCTTGTAGAAGGGCCGTATCCTCCTTGGATGAGCAGATAAAGACTGGCACGCCTGACTTGGTCGCAATCTGTGCTGCCTGCAATTTGGTGGTCATGCCACCAGTCCCGTTGGACGAGCCTGCTCCTGCTGCCATGGCAAACAAATCTTCCGTAATTTCCTTGATTTCAGGCAAGCGCTGGGCTGTCGGATCGCTGTTGGGATTGGCAGTGTAAAGTCCATCCACATCAGTCAAAAGCACCAAGAGATCTGCTTTCAAGAGCGAAGCCACCTGGGCAGACAGGGTATCATTGTCCCCCACCTTGATTTCCTCAATAGCAACGGTATCATTTTCATTGATGATAGGAATAGCCCGTTGCTTGAGCAAGACCTGCAAGGCCTGAGAGGCATTCTGATAACGTCTAGCATCCGCAAAATCATCCTGGGTCAGCAAAATCTGAGCCGACACAATACCATCTTTCATCAGATTCTGCGTGTATTCCTCAATCAGCAAGCCCTGACCCACAGCTGCAGAGGCTTGCTTTTCCGCAATTTTGGTCGGTCGCTTGTCAAATCCCAATCTCCGAAAACCAGCAGCAATGGACCCCGAAGTCACCAGCACAATCTGGTAGCCCTTCTGGTGCAACTGGGCCAGCTGATTGGTAATCCGAGCAATCTTGATCCGGTCCAGACTGCCATTTTCTTGAGTCAGTGAACTGGTACCCACCTTAAATACGATTGTTTTTTCTGTCATAATCTCTTCTCACAAAAACTAATATTTGAAAAATTATACCATATTTTATACATAAAGAAAATCACTGTTATTCAGCAGAGAATGAGTGAAAATTCCTAGAAATAAGTAAGCTTATACTCAAAACTAAAAGGAGAGCTTGCCGCCTCCCTTTAATCTATTCAAAAAATTCCTGTGCGATTGCTACCATATCCCTTTCGCTAGGTTGTAACACTTGATAATCTTTCTCAAAGAAGGAGAGGACTTGCTGTCCATAGCGTTTGGTATGGATACGCGGATCCAAAACCAAGACTAGAGAATCTTGGTTGTCATACCGATTGGTACGCCCAATGGCTTGACGCAACTTAATCATCATCATAGGCAGACTGTAATCGTAAAATGGATTTTTTTCTTGCTCACGTAGATGGTGATTGATTTTCTGGACAAAACGGTCCTTGGGATTGTCGAAGGGCAGTCTTGTAATGACCTGAATTAGTTGGTCATGACTGGCAAAATCAACTCCCTCCCAGAATACACCTGTGCCCAGTAAAATCTGGCATTCGCCCCGTTCAAATTTGCGTTTGAGAGTTATTTCCTGTCCATGCTTGTGTTGGGCTAGGTGGGGAATATTATTGTCTTCTAGTAAATCTGATACCTGCAAAAGCAGTGAGATAGAGGTGAATAAGACCAAAATCGGTCTGCCCAGCTCTGCTATTTCTCCTAAAGTGGTAGCCAAATAGGCAGCGTGCTCCTCCTTGGTCCAAGCGAGGATATCAGGGAGGTGGGTCGGAAAGAGTAGCTGCTGGTTGGGCACTGCTTGCGTGGGAAGCAAGTCCATGGTGACCTGCTCAAAGCCCAGCAAATCCGCAAGACCGACCTTTTTACTAATGGTCAAGGTAGCGCTGATGCAGAAAATCTTGGTGTCTGGCAGGTAGTTGGTCACATTCATGAGAATGTCCTTGGCGCCCCGCAGATAAGCAATCCGCTTGTCATCAAAATTCTTCTCCTCCAGCCAAAAGGTATCGTAATAGTCTATGAGCTCATGCAAGTCGTTCAAATCAATATCTCCAAGCTCCACCAGGTTCTGAGCAAGTTGATGAAGTTCAACCTTTTGAACTTCCCGCTGCCCATGCTGGCGAAAACGGGTCAAGAGGTGGTTAAGCTCAAACTGACAGGATTCATAGAGGCGTTGGTCTAGGAGTTTATCAGCCTTATCTTTTTTACTCTGCAATACCTGTAAGAGAGCTGTCAAATCTTGAGAATCCGTCGCAAGATTTTCAGCAGCCAAGAGAAATTTCTGGGCCTCGTCGATGACCACCAAGCGATTGTTCATCAGTGGATCTTGGTCCTTGAGATGACTAAGGAAATAGGCGTGGTTGGTGATGAGCAACCTGCTGGATAAGGCTTGCTGGTTCAAACGTTGCCAAAAATCCCAGCCCCAGAAAAGACTTTCTGGCTCCAAATGGCCATCATGGGCAATCTCATCAAAGTAGGCTTGATAACGCTGTTTCTGCTTGAGTTCGTCCAAATCGCCTGTGTGAGTTTCTGTTAGCCAGACCAGGACCTGCATCTTGAATTGATTGACCAAACGATTGTCATCCTGTCTTTGCAGGGTTTTCCAATAGCTATCCAATTTGATAAAATACTTGGGCGACTTGAGGGATGCCATGGAAACATGGAAAATCTCTCGCAGCTTGCTTCCCTCTTTGTCCATAATTTGCTCTTGAAGGAGCTTGGTCGGTACCGTCACCAAAAGGGGCTGGTCCGACTTGGCAAGCAGGGGCAGTAGATAACCGTAGGTCTTGCCCAAGCCTGCCTGTGCCTGTATAAAATGCACTTTTTCTTCGTCAGCCAAGCGTTTTTCAACCACATGAGCGAAGGCTGTTTGTTTTTTACGTTCGTGCAGACCGAGTAGGGCAAGATTGGTCACAAAATCTTCCGATAAATGGTAGGCTAGCTGGTCTTTTTCTGGCTTTTTCAAGACCAAGCCATGAATACTTTCCAGACTGGTCGATATCGTTTCAGCTAGATAGGGCACCAGCTCATCAATAACTAGACGGGATTCAAAGAGCAGATTGTCCGCTAGCTCTTGCAGGTTTTCTACAAGCGACAGAGGTAGGGACCTGATTTTCTCTTGGATTTTGATAAGGAGGCGAGCTGTTGCCATGGCGTCCGAAATGGCTGTGTGGGCCTGGTCTAAGCCCAAGTCCAAGTGTTCTGCTAGGTTGCCCAGACTGTATTTTTCAAAAGTTGGGAAAAATAGCTGGGATAATTCCACAGTATCTACGCGCGGAGTTAACAATTCATAGCCTTCAAAAAAGAGAGCTTCCGCCAAGAGATTGGCATCAAACTTGACATTATGGGCAACGAAAATAGCATCTCCAATCATGTCGTAAATGGTACTTGCGACCTGACCAAAATCTGGAGCCTGCTCCAACTGCTTGTCTGTGATACCTGTCAGATTCTTGATATGGTCATCAAGTGGTTCATAGGGATTGATGTCTGTCGCGTAACTGTCAATGATTTCTCCGCTTTCAACCAGAACAATCCCAATTTGAATGATTTTTGCATCGGCACCTGTACCAGTTGCTTCCAAATCCACAACGGCATACCGATTGCTTGTTCTTGTGTCTTTCATACTGTTCATTATAGCATATTCGCTCCCACTGAAAAAGCCTCAAACAAAATCCATGAATTCACTGGATTTTTTTGTTAGACTACTTGTATAAAAACTGTTTCTGGTAAGGAGAAGTATGATGTTCATCCATAAATCTGTCAACCCTGTTGCCTTTCAAAATACCTACTACATTGAAAACGATAGCCACCTGCTTGTCGTTGACCCAGGTAGTGACTGGACCAAAATCCAAGCTATGATTGAAAAAATTGGCAAACCCATTTCAGCGATTCTCTTGACCCACACCCACTACGACCATATTATGAGTTTGGATATCCTGCGTGAAAGCTACAATTTCCCGCCTGTCTATGTGGCTGAAAGCGAGGCCAGCTGGCTCTACACGCCAGAGATGAATCTATCAGGTCTACCTCGTCACGATGATATGGACAATGTGGTCTGCCGACCAGCTGAAAAAACCTTCCAATACCAAGAGGACTACCTGTTTGACGGTTTTCACTTCAAGGTTGTGCCAACTCCAGGCCATTCCATCGGCGGTGTATCCTTTATCTTCCCAGAAGCTGAAGCGGTCATTACAGGAGATGCACTCTTCCGTGAAACGATTGGCCGTACAGACCTGCCAACCAGCAACTTTGACGACTTGATTGCGGGTATCAGAGAACACATCTTCACCCTGCCAAACCACTACACTGTCCATCCCGGTCATGGTCAAAATACCAGCGTTGGACATGAGAAAAATGTCAATCCATTTTTTAGATGACAAGAAAACCTGCCTAGTTCATAAAATCTAGACAGGTTTTTTATCTATCAGCCAAAAGCGTACTCTGCTATGACAATCGTTTTACCAGCCAACTCTTTGACCTCGCCTGTTGGACAAAATCCGACTTTAGACCAAAAATGAGCGGACTGGGGATTGCTTTCTACATAGCCAAGACGAACCTTTTTGAAACGAGTTGCTAACTGGGGCAGAAGCTCTGCTATAATCTTTGAACCAAGACCTTGTCCAGAAAAATGAGCATCTACCATAAAAAGTCCGATATAGGCAACCTCTGCAGTCGGATAACCGTCAATTAGGTCTAAGATGGCAACTAATCGCTCTTTGTCCCAAAATCCTAGAAAATACTTGTCTGATAGCTCCTTACCTGGTGGACAATCTACCAGGTCATTTGCCAAACTTTCCAGACTAGGCAGGGGTGGAAAATGTTCAAAATAGAGGGGATTGGTCTGGTAGAGGGCCAAAACCTGCTCCAAGTCAGCTTCAGTTAGCTTTCGAACTTGAAAGCGACTGGATAAATTGGAAATTATCATAAAATCATCCTGCATTCTCAACATTCATCTTGGAATAGGTAAGCCCATCATAGATTGTTACCTTTCCTTTACCAAATAACCATTCTCTCTTCGGGTGCCCTATACATGGGGTCTCCCTTTTGAATAGTGTAGACTTCATAAAAATCATCCATCTGCTGCAACTGGATATTCACCCGAAATTCCTCTGGAGAATGTGTATCTACCTGAAGTTGATAACGGCCATAATCAACCGCAACCATTTCTCGACGGCTACGGGCATAATTCTCAAAAAATTCTTTTAGGTTAGCTGACGGTTCTTCTTTTTTGAGCGTAGCCAAAGCAATCTGTATTCCTCCCAAATCCGCAAGATTTTCAGACAAGGTTAGGTGACCATCTACTCTACCACCATAGACTTCCAGACCATCAAACAAGTCTACTAGGGCTTTATTTTTTTCTTCAAATGCTAGTCTATCTTGCTCTGCCCACCAGTCTTTTAGACTACCAGTCTCATCAAAATTTGCTCCTGTGGCATCAAAAGCATGAACAAACTCATGAGCAATAATTTTGCCAATCCCGCCATAATTCTCGGCTACAGATTGATTTTTGTCATAATAGGGAGCTTGTAAAATAGCCGCCGGAATATAAATCGCATTCTGACTAGGAGCGTAGGCGGCTGTTACTTCACTTGCCGATACATTGCTAGCCCAAGTTTGTCTATCTATTGGCTGACTATAACGCTCGAAAACTCCTATTCTAGCTTGAATCGTAATTGCCAAAATATTTTCAATATAAGACAAGTCTTCACGAATCTTTAATGACTTGGTCCAGTCGCTCAACTCCCTTGGATAGCCGATATGATAAGTGATATTTTCTAATTTTTTTATTGCAGCTTGCTTGGTGGTTTGACTAAGCCAATCATTGGCTAGAATCCTTTCCTGATAGGTCCTAGAAATTGCCTTAGCCATTTCCTGAATGGCAAGTAAGTCCGTTTCATCGGCATAGTTACGACCATAATAAACACCCAAACTTTCCTTGAACATTCCAGTCACATCCAGATAAGTCATATAATCATTTGGATAGGAGGCTGAAAGTCCTTGGACTTCTGCATGAAATCTCCCTGCTGTCTGCATGATTTCCCCAGTCAAATAGGGGGCTAACTTCATTGCTTGACTAACTAAAGCCCATGACCGATATTCTGAGAAATTTTCTTCCTTGATAAATTGGGATAATTGTTCAAAATAGCTTGGATTAGAAACATAAACCTCCTCCGGTTCCAAGCCCACCAGTCCTACTAATTGTTCTCCAATTGCTAAAGTTGGAGAGTAGTTTTTGACCTCTGAGAATGTTCTAAGTTCTTCTGCATTCACAGGTCCCCAATCACTATGCACACTCTCACTAGCTGGTAGAGTGTCAACGAGTCGATTGTCAAAAGTAATGGCTCCTTCAACCAAAGCAGTGGCCTCCTCAACTGAGTAGCCACATTTTTCCAAAATATGTCTCGCAGATATACGGTAAGAATCCATAAGTTTCTCACGAACAGTCCTGTCTTCATAGTAGGACTCATCTGGTAGAATCGTCTGAGGTGGCAGCAAAATCAACATTCTTTCAGATGTATTTCGTGGATTGGCAATCACATCAAGACCATAGGGCAATGGATAGTCCTTACGAATCCAGTCTTGACTAAGCGATTTCAGCTCAGAAAACGAAGCAATTCCCATCATTTCATCCAGTATCATGCTAGCTACTCTGACACCATCTTCTTCCCTTTTGGTAAAATCAAGACCCTGCTGATACAACTTGATAAATTCTACTAAATCCTCAGACTGAGGCTCTAGCTGACCAGCTACCATTTTGTCAAAATCCGATTTTAATTGCTCATCGACTTCCATTTGCAATCTTGTAAACTCATTGTAGAAAGGTGTACCACTTGATAACCAGCTGCCATTTAACCAATCCCTATTTATAGCTTGATAAAAATTAGTTTGGATAGTCGGTTCTGCTTTTTCAACTTGTGTTTGGTCATCTCCTATTTTCTGACCACCACAGGCAGCTAAGAGACAGACAAAACCAAGTAAAACCAATCTAAGTAGACCTTGTTTTATCACGCGTCACTCCCTCACTTGTTTTCCACAAACTATTTCGACAGGCAAAGAAGCAGAAAATAATTACTCCTCCGCATCTTGCTCTTTCTTCAGCTCCCCAATCGTTTCAAAACTTGCTCGACTATCAGCTGCCAGAGCCTCCTGTTCGTAGGCATTGATAATTTGGGCAACGACTGGGTGACGAACCACATCCTTAGCTGAAAAATGCACGAAATCAATCTGCGGTATTTTGCTTAGTTTCTCCGTCGCATCAATCAAACCTGACTTAACCTTGCGCGGCAGGTCAATCTGGCTAATGTCCCCATTGACAATCATCTTGGAATTAAAGCCCAGACGGGTCAGGAACATCTTCATCTGCATAATGGTGGTATTCTGCGCCTCATCTAAGATGACAAAGGCATCTTCCAAGGTCCGACCCCGCATATAGGCCAGCGGTGCAATCTCGATGATTTCCCGCTCCATTAGGCGCGTGGTCTGCTCCTTGCCCAAAATCTGGTAGAGGGCATCATAGACAGGACGCAAATAGGGGTCTACTTTTTCTTTTAAGTCCCCCGGCAAAAAGCCTAAACTTTCGCCTGCTTCTACCGCAGGACGTGTCAGGACAATCCTCTTGACCTGTCCCCGCTTGAGTGCAGTTACAGCTAAAGTAACCGCCAAGAAGGTCTTGCCTGTACCAGCAGGACCGATTCCAAACACGATGTCATGACGCTTTACGCTGTCAACATAGAGTTTTTGACCAAGAGTCTTTACGCGAATGGGTTTGCCGTAGTTATCCTTGATAATCTCTTCTTCGTAGAGAGCAACGAATTTTTCAATCTCATCATTTTTTACCATGGAGATGGCCGTGACCACATCTGGCGTATTGATGACCAAACCACGACTCACCAAAACAAGAAGAGACTGGATAACAAGACGTGCCTGTTCAACATGGTCTTCCTGTCCAATGACTTGAACTTTCTCCGTTCGAGCATGGATAATCACCCCAAGCTCTTGTTCCATCAGGCGCAGATGGCGTTCATTGGACCCAAAGAGGCTAAATAGGTCATCTGGGTGTTTTAAATGAATATCAATAGAATGTTCTTGCAAGAAACTTCTCCTTTGATGCTTTTCTATTATTATACCAAAATTACAGGCAAACTGGATTTTAAAGGCAAGAAAAGCAGTGAACAATCTGTCCACTGCTCATCTATCTGTGCATAACCCACTCTTTATGGAGTATCCTTGTAGATAGACTGTCTAAAGTCATCAGTTGCACGGAGGTATCCGTTTAGAAGTGCTGCTTTTAGGCTGTAGACACGGGAATCCGTTTTGTTGTAACCATTTGCCTGAGAAGCATATGGTTTTTGAGAAGCGTATAAGGTACGATGTGCATCGTATTCCACCGCTTCTTTCATTAACTTCCGGATATCTTGAACAGAGTTCAAGGTTTGACTACCTTCGTAGAAGTAACCTTCTCCATCAGATTTACCCAAAACTTGTACCGGTTTCAAGAGCTCCAACCTATCTTTCCGACGCTTAAACATCTCCTTGCGGAAGGCTTTCGAGTCTGCATAGATTCCGTTAGTAATCTTAGAAATCAACTGATTATCTGAGATGCGGCCCGCAGGATCTGCCTGACCAAGTTCAGCCTTGTATTGGTTAGATAGATAAGGAACAAAACCGTTCTCATAACCTTTTTCTGCCAATAACTCAAAGGCAATCTTACGGAATTCATACTCATTTCGACTTGAGCCATTGTTATTCATAGCTCCATAGATTGGGTTGAGAGCATTGACAGTCAGATAAGAATTACCTGGGAAGAGCTCATTGTCGCTATGACCATCTGGATCATAAGAGCGACGAGAAACCATACCGTTGTCAATGAGTTCATCAATAGTCTTAAATTGTGCTGCACGGCGGAATTTTTCTATCCAAGCTGCATTACCTTCTTTGGTATCCAATTTATTGAACCAATTTCTGCGAGCAGAGTTCAAGCTATTATTTCCAGATAAATTAAACACAGCTTCAGCTTCCAAATAGTCCAGAGTATAGACAACATCCAAGTAACCTCTCATATAATTTTCAAGGTCTTGTGTAGATTGGAAGCGTTCAGGATTGAGGTTGGTCAAACGACGACCATAGGAATTCTTCTCATATTCAGAAAAATCATAGATGGTATTAAAACCAAGTATATCTTGATCAAACCAATTGATGGTTTCAAACAAACCACGCGCATACACCTCGAATTCCATACTGCTACGACGACCATGGCCTAGCAAGAAGGTGTCATCGTCGGCGACGTGTGTCAATTCATGGGTATAAATCCGAGCACCTTCATTACCAATCGCATCCGCATTTGAATAGAAAATATCTTTCAAGTCTGACTGAGCTGTAGCACCTGTTCCGTATGGGAAACTATAACCTAACGGCATGTAGAAATCCTTCATAGAAGGTACATCCCTACTACTTAGAGAATCTACTGGACGCCAAGAACCTTTCAACCTTCTATTATCCCAAGTGATAATCTGTCTAAACATCTTTTCCTTATGTTCTTGCGGCAAAATCCTGTAGAGATAATCTGCGTGTCCAGCCCATGTCTTGGCAGTTTTGGCAATGGCTTTCTCAATCTCCTCGCTGCTTCCTGATTGATTATCATAAGAACCAATCAGAGTATTGGCCATATCCGTCAGGACAAAGATATTCCGCTCTGGCATAGTAAGAAGAATAAGAGCCATCTCTTTAAAGGACCAGGTATCGCTCTTCAACTTATCATAGAAACGATTAGAATACTTCTTGTTGTTTGCATCTTCTTGTTTAGCCCTTACCTCGTCAACTGTTGAATTGGTTTCAATAATATTTGCCTTGGTCGCAGACTTGAACCAGTCACTATCCGACATCTCTGGAGCAAACCGTTTGCGGTAAGCTTCTAAATATGCAAATAAATCTCCATTTACAGCTGGTTTTGCTATCAGCTGACTACCAAGAGCAAAGTTATTATTTGGCTTCAAGGCTCCAGAACCTAAATCACCTAGTGTCATCAATTGTTTCAAGGAGCTAGCAGAATTACCAAAGAAGTCAGCCTTCTTAGTCATCCACTCTTTGGCATTTGTTTCTCCAAATTGGATATTGTACCAACGATCCATGTAGGCTAAACCAAGCAACAACTGTACTTTATTGTCCTTGATATAGTTGAATGTATAATCTTCCGTCACTTGACTTGTCAAACTGATAGCATGATTTGACACCAACAAGTCTCGCAGATGTTGACGAATATTAGCTTTGACCTTACCAAAGGATTCTTTCAGGAACAACAATTCTTTTATAGCATAATCATTCGGTGAATCTGTCAATCCTAAGACATCCAAGACTTCTTTTGAAGCATAGGTTAGCGACTCAAATTCTGGCAATAGGCGAGTAACTAACTGATCGAGATGAGTAGCTGAAACCATGCTTTCTGGTGTATAGGTTACTTCGCTATCAACGACGTAGTACTCTGTAATAGCTCCGCTATTTAAATCTTGTTTCTTAACTAACCAATCATAGTCAATAGAACCATCTTCAAAATGGAACATCACCTTGTTTATATACTGTTTTTGACCTTGGGTATCAAATACTGGCCTATTCTTGTTATGACCATCAATCGCCACAACATCCAATAATTTCTTGGTGACAAGCTTATCTTTTAAACTTAGACGATTGGCCTGTTGGATGATAACATCTTTAGTAAAGAATGGCAACAGTTTTTCCATGTTTTCATAAGCCAACTGCCTATTTTCTTGATAGTGAGGATGAGTGCTATAATCTGTATACACTTTAGCTGAAACAAATGAGTGGTTTCTAGCATAGGTATCTCGTGACTGGATGCTATATTCTGTTAACTTCCCATCCACTTGGCTTGCTTCTAAATGCTCCTGTTTACTATTATTCTGACCAGATGCTTCTCCAATAACAGCATAGTTTTTACCAACTTGAAGTTTTTCATCTGTGACAGAATGATACACCTTACGACCATTTGGCACATTGACAGCTGAAATAACATCCTCAATTATGGAATTATTTGAACCAACAATTGTACCAACAATACCACCAATTTCACTATTCATTGTCTTCGGAGCTGAAATCATTCCTTTCGCATAAGCCTTGCGAACAGAAGCATTTGCCCCTTCCATTTGACCAACGATACCACCAATTCTTGCTCGTTCAGAATTGCTCGTCAATAGCACATCGGTATGTATACGTTGCGCTTGTCCGCCTTGACCAATCCAGCCAGCCAGACCACCAACGTAATTGTCTGTAGTTTCTGTTGATTGACTAGATACCCTAGCCTTGATACCAACATTAGCAATTTGAGTGTTCGTAGCAATCCCTACCAGAGCACCGACATGATTACCTCCAGTAACACTTCCTTCTACTCTGACATTTTCTATACGACCACCTTTGGCTTCCTTAGCCAAAGCACCGACTTCTTTCTTATCCTCCTGATGGATCGTCACATCTTGTAGATTTAGATTTTCAATTCGACCAGCTGTCTTGTGGAAGAGAGGAGCTTGCAAGTCATAGATGGTATAGCCTGCACCGTTTAATGTCCCCGTAAACTCCCCAGTAATATAACTATCTTTTCCAGTTACATCCATCGTCGAGGCTGTCAAATCTGCACCAAGGGTAAAAGTAGCCCAAGGGCTGGCCTTAATAGCTTGAACCAAGCTTGTAAAATCAGTATAGGTATTTGTAGTCACAGATGGTTTCTGCTTAGCAACTCGGAAGGTCAAGCCTGAGCTATAAGTATTATCCTTCAAGTTGTCTTCAACTAAATTATCCAAACTTGCTTTGATGAGGTAGAAGGATTCTCCATCCTCTGACTGTAAATCAACTTGACTGATTGGTAATAAAATCTCTTTTTGCTGGCTCGAAATCACCTTGGCAAAATAGTTTGTAAGGTTTTCTGGTTTTTCAGCTAATTCTCTTTGGATGCTAGCCTTATTATTTTCTAATTTCCAGAGTTCTACGCGATCAATATTCTTAATCTGTAGCTGGCGTTCTTCTATTTCGATAGCAGCCTCATCCACTAGACTATCTACCAAGCTTTCTGATGTTCCACTGTAGGTCAATTCTGTTCGTACAACATAATCAACATTGACATCTAAGTTTTCAAAAACAGCCTGTAGTTGATTATTACTTTCTTTCACAGCAACACTAGAAACTACCTTATCATTAGCATATAGGTAGGCCATGGCTCCTTCAAAACGTTCAGCTGGATCATCTAGAACATACCGAACTACCGCAATTTGCCTATCCTTTTGAAGATCAACTCCCCGAATATTCATAGTAGGCTTCGGTAAAAGACTTATATCATCTATTGGAGTAATACCTGTATCCGCATCTTCTTCCAACTCTTTCTCTTCAGGTTTTGAATCAGCTGGAGTAGTTGGTGTTGTTGAACCAGATGAGTCTGGCGATGGCGGAGTAGATGAGCTAGTTTCTGAAGAATTAGTTTCTCCTGAAGAACCGCTAGTCGACGCCCCTTCGCCTGATGGAGAGGTTTCTGGACCACATGTATCCTCTGGTTGTGGATCTAGCGGACAGAGCTCTTCTTCGATTTCTGGCGATGGGGCGGTGGTAGAATCCGATGGTTTCGGAGTCGTTGCACCAGAAGAACCTGGGGTAGTTGGAGTAGATGGGATAGTTTCTGAAGAATTAGTTTCTCCTGAAGAACCGCTAGTT
The DNA here is from genome assembly GCF_044427225.1 of Streptococcus sp. 2022WUSS037. Classification (NCBI taxonomy): domain Bacteria; kingdom Bacillati; phylum Bacillota; class Bacilli; order Lactobacillales; family Streptococcaceae; genus Streptococcus; species Streptococcus sp. 2022WUSS037. The sequence goes on from NZ_JAOTGJ010000012.1 coordinate 43,237, forward strand.
GACGCCCCTTCGCCTGATGGTGCTTCTTCTGTCGGAGAGGTTTCTGGACCACATGTATCCTCTGGTTGTGGATCTAGCGGACAGAATTCTTCGTCTGGTTCAGTTGCAGCTTCATTATTTGGAGTTGCGGGGTCTGACTGTACTGAATCCTCTTTTTTTGAATCTGTTGGAGTCGATAGAGACGGAGGTGTTACTGTCTCACTGGTTGATGTTGGCAGTTCGAAAATCAGTTCCCCTTCTTTTTTATGGCTTGCTCCGCTATTGGCATCTGTTTCAACAAGAAGGAAACGGAGATCATCCTCTATCAAACTTGTCTGAATGAGCATATCAGCTAAATCCCTTGCTTCCAAAATAGCTCTGGAAGCCTCATAGACAGTATTGATATAGTCTGTCCATTCTTTACCTTTAAAGCGGGACTTATAAGTCTGAAGCTCTTCCATTTTTTCTCTGAGTTTTGTTACTGCTTCCTCTATTTGTTGAACTTGGACTTTAGGGTCCACTTTCTCCTCTGTTTCAGGCCAGCAGGTTGACGAAGGGTCCAGAATACAATGAATTTCTGCCTCGGTTAGCTCCTGCGAAGTTGGATTCTCAGTAGATTCACCATGCTGACTTGCACCACTAGTGGCATCTGTCGAACCTGTATTTGGAGTTGTTGCTACCTCTGTTTCTGGAACCGCTTCTGGTTGCGGCGCTACGGGAACCGCTGTTTCGGGACTGGTTTCAGGCTGAGGCGCTACGGGAACCGCTGTTTCGGGAACCACTTCTGGTTGCGGGGGGACTGGAACGTCTGTTTCTGGGTTTGATTCCGGCTGCGGAGATACAGGGAACTCGGTTTCTGGAACCACTTCTGGCTGCGGGGGGACTGGAACGTCTGTTTCTGGACTGGTTTCAGGTTGCGGCGCTACGGGAACCGCTGTTTCTGGACTGGTTTCAGGCTGCGGAGATACGGGGACCTCCGTTTCTGGGTTTGATTCCGGCTGCGGAGATGCGGGGACCTCGGTTTCTGGAGCTAATTCGGGTTGCGGCGCTACTGGGACTGCTGTTTCTGGACTGGTTTCAGGTTGCGGCGCTACGGGAACCGCTGTTTCGGGACTGGTTTCAGGTTGCGGCGCTACGGGGACTGCTGTTTCGGGACTGGTTTCAGGTTGCGGCGCTACGGGAACCGCTGTTTCGGGACTGGTTTCAGGCTGAGGTGGGACTGGAACATCTGTTTCTGGGTTTGATTCCGGCTGCGGCGCTACGGACACCTCGGTTTCTGGAACTAATTCGGGTTGTGGGGCTACTGGGACTGCTGTTTCTGGACTGGTTTCAGGCTGAGGTGGGACTGGAACATCTGTTTCTGGGTTTGATTCCGGCTGTGGAGATACAGGGAACTCGGTTTCTGGAACCACTTCTGGCTGCGGGGGGACTGGAACGTCTGTTTCTGGGTTTGATTCCGGCTGCGGAGATACGGGGACCTCAGTTTCTGGACTGGTTTCAGGCTGAGGTGGGACTGGAACATCTGTTTCTGAAACCACTTCTGGTTGCGGGGGTACTGGAACGTCTGTTTCTGGGTTTGATTCCAGCTGCGGCGGAACTGGTGCTTCTACCTGCTTAGCACCTACATACATTATAGGTGCTACTGCGCTCTTTGTCACCTGTTCAGAAATCTTTTCACTCCGAAGAATCTTCTCTCCTTGAACAAAATCAGCATAGGTAATCTCTTTCTCTCCCTCTTGACCAGGAACAAGGCGATACTTGCCAACTTCAAGCAACGGTTCCTCTTGTTTAACCATCTCCAAAGCAAACGATTCTTTTTCCTTACGAAAGGCCACAAAAGGTAATGCTTGACCAACAGGTGCCACTTCTGTTACTGCATCTGTTCTATCCTTCCGATTTAAGATAAGTAAACCTGGAATCTGCAAAGTAGAATCAAGTCCGCTATTTTGACTTTCTTCTGCATTTGGAGAATCCTCTATTTTATCAGCAACAGTTGATGTATCTGATGGAGAAGCCAGACTATCGCCTGTTTGCGAATTTGTTGCTTCTGAAGAGTCTGTATTCTCCGTTTTTTCAACCGATGAGTCCGTAAGAGGTAATTGTGGACTCTCATCTCTGTTGGAAAGTTGGCTTTCAGAATTTTCCTGAAGAACACTTGGTTTCGCAAGTTCTTCTAACTCAGATTTCTTACCTTCTGATTGCGCTGAACTAGCTTGTGTCCCCTTAGCGGTATCATTTCTTTCCATTTCTGATGGAGGAAGACTGGTCTTGACTGATGACTCCTGAACATAATAGCCTACAAAGTCATAGCCAGCAATCGTCAACCTACCATCTGGCAAAGCCTCGCCAGGTTTAAGAACATAGGTCTGATTGTAAGCAGCTAGTGCTAAACTTTGAACTGCTCCTACTTCCAAAACAGGCAGAGCCAGACCACTAGTTGTCACATAAAGCATGGTCAAGACACGCGCCTTCTTAGACTTGGTCGCAGAAACGGCTAAAACCAAGAAACCTAGCCCTAGGACAGCCAGACCTGAACCAACTAGCTCACCCGTTGCAGGAAGAACTTTCTTAGATGGACGGTAGACCACAAAATAGGTCGCTTCTTCCCTCAATTCTGCTGGCAAGCTAGACTGAATCAACTGCCGCTCCTCTGCCGATAGCTCCACCTCTAAAACATATTCGAAACGAATCTGGCTAGGACTTACAGTCGAAGCTGAAACTTCTTGGGACTGGATACCAAATAGTAGGCTAGTACCTACACACAGGGAAACAAGACCAATGGTCAGTTTTCTAAAAGAAAACGCTTTCCTCTGTTCGTAAAAAAATTTGTTCATATGATCTCCTTTCATTTATCTTGCATCAAATGAAACTTTCTACCGTCATTATATCAAAAAACGAACGATTCTTCCATCATTTATCGGTGCAAAGTATACAAATAAAAAAAAGCAAAATACAAATATGTATTTGCTTTATCTTCTTTTGCCCATCAATGTCCCAAATACTCTTCCCAAATCGCATCAAAATCAGACATGGAAAAGGCAAAGCTGGCCGATTCCTCCAAAAATCGACTGACTTCATCGAAATTATCTGATTGCTTAGGAAAATCAGATTCATCAAAGGCATAATCTGCCAAGATAGCTACTGGTTCATTACTTTTCGGGTTGCGCTGGGTCATCAACCAAGAATAAAAACTTCTTCTCACTACATCTACTTTCTATGATTTTTTTCGTAGAGCTCTATATAGCGCTCCATAGACATTTTTGTCACCAATTCACCAATCAGTTCATATGGAATGTTCTTGGGATTTTTCATCCGAACACAGGACTTGCCCATATCCAACTTGGTCGGAACTTGTTCTTGATAAGCTGCTACAAACCAGTCATGCAATTCCTTATCCATATAGATTCCCATATGATAGAGTGCAATATGGGCCTTTTGTGAGGCCAAAGCCAAAAATGGTAGGGGCTCTCCTGGTGTACAATGATAGCCATTTGGATAGGCAGTCAGGGGGACAAAATAATGAATCATTCCACCTAATACAGCTACTTCAAATCCAGCAGGTAAATGATCAAGAATAACTTGGTGTAAGCGTTCAACCGCCTCTCGGCGATTATCTGGCAAGGCAGCCATGTATTCTTCTATCGTCTCCACTTCAATCAGCATGATTCACCCCTATCTCAATCCAAGCATGGCTTCCTTGGCATGTACCATTTCCGTCATCATCTGGCAATAGGGTGTTGGGATGCCTGCACGCTTGCCCTTAAAAACAACAGCTCCATTCAAATAATCAATCTCTGTCTTGCGACCATGTTGGACCAAATCCTGATGCATAGACGGATAGTGATTGGAAGCCTTTTTCGAGGTGTCCATGATGTATTTCCAAATCGCAGCCTCATCAATTCCCTCTGTCTCAGACTTGGCAACGGCGATAAATTCTTTGAAAATTCCCTCAACCAAATTCAAACCAGCCTCAGTCCCGAACAATTCACCAATGGTACAATTCAAAATAGTACAAGTCGGATTCATAGTCCCATTGACACAGGCTTTTTGCCAAATGGCATTGATAACATGATCATCGTAGGCCGCATTCAAACCAGCCTCATTAAACATATCAATAATAGCAGCCACAGACTGACCATCACCGATCATATTCTGAACGGAGATTGAACCAGGTCCTTCCAGATGCACATGACCTGGCCCCTTTAGACCTGCCAACCAAATGGTCACCCCAACCATAATACTCTCATCGGGTACATAACGGCGCATGGTGGTCGCATGTCCCAGACCATTCAACAGACTGAGAACCTTGGTCTCTTGACCAATTATCCCCTTAATGTCCTGCAACATCTTTGGCAACTGATCCGCTTTAGTCAAGAGGATGATCAAGTCAGCCACTTGAGTCGCTTCAGTTGGCTTCATAATAGGCAGATGAACTGTCTCATCAAAATCTCCCGTCACCTTTAAGCCATTTTCACGAATGGCCTCAATGTGAGCATCCCAATTATCCAGCAAAATCACTTCGTGCTTGGTTTTAGACAACTGATAGCCAAACCGACAACCCATGGCACCACTTCCAGCAATATAGACCCTCATCAGCTAGATCAACTCCGTTCCAAATTCATCTTGCTTGACCTTACCAGCCTTCATCAAGCCACCCAGTGCTTTTTTGAATTGTCCCTTGGAAATACCAAAGGTGCTCTTGATGTCTTCCGGAGCAGACTTATCGTTCAAGGTCATAAAGCCTCCATTGCTTTCCAGATAAGTCAAAATCATCTGGGCATCATTTTCCAACATCTCAAATGAACGTGGTTTTAGAGACAAATTCAAGGTCCGATCGACAGCTCGATAGCCAATCACACGCGCCTCCAATACCTGCCCCAAACGCGGTTCAGTAAAGCGTTCGCTCGGATGGATAAAACCAAGCATATTATTGTCTGGCAGGTAAACAAAAGTCCCATTCATTTTCAAACGATAGACAATCGCTCGTAAGTTTTGATTCTGCATATTGTCATAGGCAGGTCCAGCCATTTTCTGAAAATCTTCCTGAAAGGCTGGCAGAGCCCAAATACGGTCTTTCTTATCCACATCCAATTTAACATAGAGCTGGTCGCCTTTTTTAGGCCAGAGTTCCTTGATTTCAGGCAGAATGTCTAAGGAAACCACTACCTGCTTATCAGGCAAACCTGTATCTACAAAGACACCCAAATCCTTACGTACCTCTGTGACAGTTCCCCAACCAAAGCTGGTACGACTCGCCCCAACTTCCTTGGTCGTCAAGCGGAGTTTTTGTTTCATATCTGAGTAGGCAAAGCCCTTTACAGATTGCCCCAGTTTAAACTCTCCCTCATCTTTTGAAAGGGCAAAGGTCAGTCCCTCTTTTTGAACAAAGTAAAACTGGTCATTTTCATCGGTCACAAGACCAACCATATAGTGTGCTAATAAATCATTCATGATTTTTCTTCTTTCTGACTAAAAGAGGGGAGTCCTGTCTAACTCCCCTCCATTAGATTTCTTATTTGTTTCACCATCTCAGTTAGACAGGTAGATAGTGAATTGCCTTGAATCCTGTAAAATCGAGCGATTAGACTTCCAACAATTCTTTTTCTTTATCGGCAGTCATCTTATCAATTGTTTTGATAGCATCATCTGTCACTTTTTGAATATCTTTTTCAAGTGACTTCAATTCATCTTCAGTGATTTCTTTTGCTTTTTCAGCTTTTTTTGCTTCATCCATGGCATCACGACGGATATTGCGGATAGCAACTTTTGAATTTTCGCCAACTTTTTTCACATCCTTCGCCAAGTTCTTACGAGTTTCCTCTGTAAGGGCAGGAATAACCAAACGGATAACAGTACCGTCAGATTGTGGCGTCAAACCAAGATCTGAAGCGTTCAAAGCACGCTCAATATCCTTCAAGATTGACTTATCAAATGGAGTAATCAATAGAACACGCGCTTCTGGCACTGTAATACCAGCCAACTGGTTCAATGGTGTTGGAGAACCGTAGTACTCAACAGAAATACGGTCCAACAAACTAGCATTGGCACGGCCAGCACGAATGTGGCTAAATTCACGTGCCAAACTCTGATGAGATTGATTCATGCGCTCTTGCGCTTTAGCAATAATTTCTTTAGACATAAGACTTCCTTCTTTGTATTTTTTTACAGTTTTTTAGTTTACTTTTAGTACTAGGCAACGAGCCACAGGCATAACTGAAGTTAGGCAAGGCGAGTTCAAATGAGGCTGGGCAAAAAGCCCAGGACCACTACTCAGAGTTCGTGTCAACATCTCAGCGCAGTGGTTGATTGGCAGATTTGTTCGTGTTTTGCATTCCAAATCTGGCCATTACGACTGTTGCGAACAAAGTTCGCTTCATCTCCAACCTCCAAAGGTTCCCCGAACCTTTGGAGCTATGCGGGGGTGGGAGTGAAACAGTCTGGGGATAGACTGTTTCAGCTCAACAACTTAAAACGAAAAATTGTTGACGAACTCTTTTTATCTTGGTCGAGTTCTTTCCCACTCCCGTTTGAAGTTGGAAATAAGGAAACAATATTTCCTCGATCGTCGAAGTACATAAAAGAAAAATTAAATGACGATATGATTTATTTTTCTTCTGAAGAATTTGAAACGGTAGTACCGATTGGCTCACCAAAGACAACACGTTTAATATTTCCTGGTTCATTCATATTGAACACGACCAAATCAATATCATTGTCCATTGAGAGAGTTGATGCCGTCGCATCCATGATTTTCAAACCACGACTAATCACTTCACGGTGGGTCAATTCATTGAATTTAACTGCATTAGCATCTTTCTTCGGATCAGCATTGTAGACGCCATCCACACCATTTTTAGCCATCAAAATCGCATCCGCTTCAATTTCTGCAGCACGAAGAGCCGCTGTCGTATCCGTTGAGAAGTACGGAGAACCAATACCAGCTCCAAAAATAACAATGCGACCTTTTTCAAGATGACGAAGAGCACGACCACGAATGTAAGGCTCTGCAACTGACTGCATCGCAATCGCTGTCTGCACACGTGTATCCACACCAAGCTGTTTAAGGGAATCAGCCATTACAAGAGCATTCATAACAGTCCCCAACATGCCTGTATAGTCTGCTTGAACTCGATCCATACCCGCTTCAGCAGCAGGTTCTCCACGCCAAAGGTTACCACCACCAATAACAAGGGCAATCTGAATACCTGATTCTGCGACTTCCTGAATTTCCTTTGCCATTTCCTGAACAGTTTTAAGATCAATACCGACACCACGTTCACCAGCCAAGGCCTCACCAGATAGTTTGATTAGAATACGTTCGTATTTAGGTTTCATCATCTCTCTCCTCTTTTTTATCCCTACTATTCTACCACAAAAACCGTTTTTTTTATACTGAAATCTCCAAGAAAAAAGGAAAATCCTCAACGAACTTTCCTTCTCACATTCTAAAACGCCTCTTTTTCCCAGCTTTTCAATAGTAGAAAATAGAGATTTTTAAAACAAACTAGCCTAGGCGCAATTTCCTCCGTAAACTCTGAGCCCGACTTCCAATTAAACGATCTAGCTGACGAGTCTTCAATGTCAAGATGACAAAAACAAGCACACCTGCTCCACCTGCAACAGCCAAGTGGATAAAGCTAGATACATAGCCATTTGCTGGAAGGATAAGATTCAGGACAAATTCAATCCCCCATACAACGAGTCCCATTACGATAGAAATCCAACTAATGGTCGCAATATCTTTTATCACTAGTCTTTCATCAATATGCAGAACCTTATCAATTCGTCTATAGAAGAGATACAGCATAATTCCCAACCCAAATATCGTTGAGATAAAGCTACCATATACCTTAAAGACATAGATCATTGGTACTTGTAAAACGATTTTCACTAGCATCCCAATCAAGAAATAATAAATGGCTCTTCTATTTTCAAATATCGCTTGAATGACTACACTAATGACAGAATATAGCCCCAGAGGTAAAATTAAAAATAAGTTCCAAATGAATAGAGTAATGGCGATAGGCTCTGACGGTCCGTAAAAAATCGTATAGAGTGGCCCAGCTAACAGGACTGTTCCAACAATTGCCGGTATAGTGAATATAAAGAGTAATTGTAGATTATCCGCCACTAAATGAGACGCCGCCTTCAAATCTTTCTTGACAAATTTCTCTGTAATCAATGGAATAGCAACACTTCCCAGACTCAGTGAAATCCCGATAATCATCATCGTAATCTTACTTGGATTGGCAGCCATATACGAATAAAGTTCCAAAAGTTCCGAATTACTGTAATCCGTAATTCTTTCCATAACACGAATAAATGTGACTTGGTCAATAAACTGCAATAATTGAATCGTTAGACCTAAAATGATAATTGGAATCGCATCTCGAACAGTTTCCTTAATAAGTTGACCTGTATCCAAAGAAATCTTTTGTTTCTTAGCATGAAGCAACTTACCAAGGTAACCTTGCTTCCATAAAGTATAAACTAAAATCCCAACACTAGCAATCATCCCGACAAAAGCTGCAAAGGTAGATTGGACAACTGCTTCAAGATAGTCTCCGCTACCCAACTTCATAATCATAAATGTTGCTGCCAGTATCCAGATAACCCGTACCAGCTGCTCTGCAAGCTGGCTGATCGCATAAGGCTTCATATCGTGTCGGCCCTGGAAAAATCCACGTAAGATACTCATAGCAGGAAAGATAAATAAAGGCGGAACGAGACTGTACATGACCGGAATGAGTTTTTCTTTTGATCCCGAAGCCTCTGCCAACCACGGCGCACTTAGATACATGACCCCTGCAAAGACAGCTCCAAAGACCAACATGAGCTTGAAGAATTCTCTGACCAAGTAAAGCGACACCTCTTCTTTACCCAAGACATTGTATTTAGCTACTTGTTTGGCAATAGCTGTCGGAAGACCAGCTGTTGAAATCAATAAGAAGTTGGCATAGATTTGATACCCCATACTAAAGAGGGCATTGGCTTCAGCTCGATATTCCCCTAACCAAATATACCAGGGAATAACATAGGCAACACCAAGCAGGCGACTAAGAATATTTCCAGCAGTCAACCAAGCCAAGCCTCTGGCCATTGTCGCCTGTTCTTTGGACTGCTGCATTTCAACTTTTTCGGACATTTTTCTATTACTTTCTATGTAAATATAAGACAGGAAAAACTCATACTCTTCGAAAATCAAAATCAGACGTTGTTGACTTGATTTGATGAACTTCAGTTCTATCTGCATCTACGTCGCCTAGTCTAATTCTGATTTTCATTGAGTATCAATTATTAATTTCTATTTTTGGATTTTCACAAAGTCTAACTCTTTCATTATAAACTTTTATCATACCAAAGTAAAAGAAAAACCCACCCATAAGGTGGGCAAGTCAATTAATTATCAATTGAATGATATTTCACTGTCAACCCTCGTTGTACAGCTGGGCGTTGGGCTATTTTCTCTCCCCAGGACTTTAGATGCTTGTAAGAATCAACATCTAAAAATTCTGCCGAACCTGGATATAGCTCTCCTTGAACCAAGCGACCATACCAAGACCAAATAGCAATATCTGCGATGGTATAGGTATTTCCAGCTACATATTCTCTTGTCCCCAATAATTGATCCAAGAGATCCAGCTGACGCTTAGTTTCCATTGTATAGCGATTAATCGGATATTCTTGCGCTGTCGGAGCGTAATGGAAGAAATGTCCAAATCCTCCACCAACAAATGGAGCGGCGCCAGTTTGCCAGAAGAGCCAATTAAGAACCTCTGTCCGCTCTGCCCAAGCTTTTGGTAGGAAGGCGTCAAACTTTTCTGCCAAGTAGAGGAGAATATTGGCTGATTCAAAGACCGAAATCGGTTCTTGCTCGGAATAATCTACCATAGCTGGTATTTTGGAGTTGGGATTGATGGTAACAAAATCGGAGCCAAATTGATCTCCTTGACCGATATTGATGAGAAAGAGGTCATAATCAGCTTCCGAAATACCTAACTCTTTCAACTCCTCCAACATAATAGCAACCTTAATGCCATTCGGAGTCCCCAATGAATAGACTTGGAAAGGCTTCTCTCCCTTTGGTAGGTCTTGCTCAAAGCGACTGCCCGCTGTTGGACGGTTGCCAGATCGGTTGTCATTTTCATCTTCCCACTTCCAAACGAGTGGTTTTGTATATTCTGTCATCTGTTTTTATTCTACCTTTCCTGGGATAAAACTTGCCATTCGGTAATGATTTTGAAGTTGTTGAATGTAAAGAGAAAGCTGAACCAACTCTTTTGGTGCATGGCAGGTCAAGGCTGTCAGCTCTGCATTGACATAGCGGTTAAGATGTTCAGCAAGTATGTAGAGATTGTCAGCTTGATCAAGCTCTTTTGCTATTTCAAAAACCTTTTCACGCAATACGGGTGTGATAGCATCTTCTGGTAGCTGATAAACCGCCGAAAGATGGCTATAAAATTCTTCACGGGTCGCCTTCATAGTTGCCTCCTAAATCACTTTTTACACATATTATATAGCTTAATCTATTGAATGTCAACTAAAAAAGATTGCCCTAAGACAATCTTTCTATTAATTAAAGTGAGTTAGGATCAACTTTGATACCAACACCTTGTGTTGTTGTGATTGATACTGAAGTCATGTAAGTACCTTTAGCTGTAGCTGGTTTAGCTTTAGCCATTACATCGTGGAAAGCTTTGAAGTTTTCAACGAGTTTGTCAGCGTCAAATGATACCTTACCGATAAGAGCTTGTACGATACCTGCTTTGTCAGCACGGTAAGTGATTTTACCACCTTTAGACTCTTCAACTGCTTTAGCAACATCCATTGTTACTGTACCAGTTTTAGGGTTTGGCATCAAGTTACGTGGACCAAGTACACGACCAAGACGTCCAACAACTGCCATCATATCTGGAGTTGCGATAACAACGTCGAAGTCCAACCAACCACCGTTGATTTTAGCAACGAGGTCATCTTCACCAACAAAGTCTGCACCAGCAGCTTTTGCTTCTTCTGCTTTAGCACCACGTGCGAAAACAAGAACGCGTGAAGTTTTACCAGTACCGTTTGGCAATACCATTGCACCACGGATTTGTTGATCAGCTTTACGTACGTCGATGTTCAAGTTGTAAGCAACTTCAACTGACGCATCAAATTTAGCGAAGTTAGTTTCTTTTGCAAGAGCAACAGCTTCTTCTACGCTGTAAAGTTTTGTGCTGTCGATTTTTTCAAGAGCAGCACGCAAGTTTTTGCTTTTTTTAGCCATGTTATATGTCTCCTTGTAATCAGATAATCTTGGGTGCTACTTAGTCAGTAACAGTGAATCCCATAGAACGAGCAGTACCTTCGATCATACGCATTGCAGCTTCAAGAGATGCAGCGTTCAAGTCAGGCATTTTAGTTTCAGCAATTTCTTGTACTTGTGCACGAGTAACTGTTGCAACTTTAGTTTTGTTTGGTGTACCTGAACCTTTTTCAACACCTGCGGCTTTTTTCAAAAGAACAGCAGCTGGTGGTGTTTTAGTGATGAAAGTGAATGATTTATCTTCATACACAGAGATAACTACTGGGATAATCATGCCAGCTTGGTCAGCTGTACGAGCGTTAAACTCTTTTGTGAATCCCATGATGTTGATACCTGCTTGACCAAGTGCTGGTCCGACTGGTGGAGCTGGAGTAGCTTTACCTGCAGGAATTTGAAGTTTTACGAGTTTTTCGACTTTTTTAGCCATGATATAAAATCCTCCTATTGTGGTTTTGGCGGTAATTAAAGATTTTTACCTCCCACAAATATGTGTTTTACACATACCTTTTCATTATACACGAATTTCAAAGAAATGCAAGCTTTAGGTTTACTTTTTTTCACATTTTTTATAGAATGAATGTATGTTTGAATCGATTATATTTTTAAAAATAGTAGCCTTTCTATTTATCTTTCTAACCTTGGCCATTTCGATAATTGCTGTCAAGTTTTTTAGGTTGCAAAACCGAGGATGGAACTTTGCAGACATTGCCTTTCCTCTCTATGCAATTGAATTTTATCTGATTTCGGACAAGGCCTACTATAACAGTCTACTGCCTCAGCTTGTCCTAGCCCTCTCACTACTAGCGATTGGTCTTTGTGGTTTCTTCCTTTTAAAGAAAAAGAATTTTTTATATCGCCGTTTCTTCAAGGTTTTCTGGCGAGCTAGTTTTATCTTGACCTTTTTGATGTATCTAGCTTTGGTTATTGCGGTCTTCACTATAAAATCCTAAAATCATCCATCCTTTTATAGATGGCATAATAAATCCCCATTGCAGGCGCAGTGGGGATTCTTTTTATACTAAATCATACAAGGCGACGTAGATGTATAGTTGTTTAGTTTTTATTTGATGTATGATAAAATAGACTTATGACTTACGGAATTGATTTTAGAAAACGCGTTATTGCCTATGTCCAATCAGGACACACAAAAAAGGAAACCTGTGACCTATTT